>JBFHII010000409.1:0-3352 GCA_041596535.1 Breoghania sp.
AGCGAGGCGATGTGACGGCCGACCGACTGACCGGTTCCTGGGCGGGTGCCATGGGGCATACGCAGTTCATTCCCGGCACCTACAACGGTTACGCCGTGGATTTCGATGGTGATGGACGCCGCGATATCTGGGGCTCCATTGCGGATGCACTGGGATCAACGGCAGCCTATCTGAACCGGTTCGGCTGGGTCAGCGGAAAGACCTGGGGCTACGAGGTGGTCCTGCCGGACGGCTTCGATTATTCGCTGGCCGACGGCCGCTCGGAGCATAGCCTTGCCAAATGGTCGGCGATGGGCGTGCGCCGGGCAAAAGGATCGGCGTATCCCCGGCCCGACGATGATGCCTGGTTGTTGCTGCCGGCCGGGGCGGGCGGGGCGGCCTTCCTGATGCTGAAGAATTTTTCCGTCATCAAGCGTTACAACAACGCGGATGCCTATGCGCTCGCCGTGGGGCATCTGGCCGACCGATTGCGGGGCGGCGAGGCATTCGTCGCGGACTGGCCGGAGGGCGAGCGGCCGTTGACGTCGGACCAGACGAAAGCCTTGCAGGAGGTTCTGGCGCGCCGCGGCTATCCGGTGGGCACCATCGACGGCAAGGTTGGCCCGAACACGCGGGCGGCGATCCGCAAGTTCCAGCGCTCGGTCGGGCTCACCCCGGACGGCTATCCGAGCACCGGCTTGCTGGGACGGGCGCGCGGCGACAGTTGATCGCGCCGAAAAGTGACGTGATCGGCATGGCGGAGCCCTGCTTTGGCGGATATGCTGAAGGCATCATCTGATCATCTGATCGGACGGTTGGAAACCAGCGGCCCGGACGATGGCCGCGCAACAATCGGACAGTGGCTGCAATGCGAGCGACGGCAACCGGAATTCTGATGATGGCGCTGGTCGTCGTGACCGGCAGCCATACCGATGCCGCCGGTCCTGTCCCGGAAAATGCACCAATCGTTGTTGCGCAACGGGAAGGCTGGCATCCCCTGCGGCCGCTGTTCCGGCTGTTCGGCGGTGGGCAGACCCAAAAGCGCCAGATTCAAAAAGTCGAACCGAAAAAACGCACGGTCCGCCGGGCCCCCGTGGCGCCGAAGGTTGTCGAGGTGCCCAAGGATCCGGATGCGCGCGTCATTCTGGTCGTCGGTGACACGATGGCTGACGGTGTCTACACCGGTCTGACGAGTGCCTTTTCCGAGACACCGGGGTTGAAGGTCGAGAAACTGATCCGCCGGTCGTTGGGTCTTGTGCGTGAGCGTGATCCGGACTGGCCGGCGCGTATCATTGAGGCGCTGGAGACGCAGCCGGTCGATCTCGTGGTGGTCATGCTCGGTGCGGATGACCGGCGCCCCATTCGCGGCGAGAACGGGCGGTTGGCGTTTCGCGATGCGGAGTGGGAACGTGCCTATCAGGGCTACGTTCAGGGCGTGGTGTCGGCGGTGCGTGAAGCGCGCAAACCTTTGATCTGGGTCGGCCTGCCGCCGGCCAGTGGCCCCGACCGGCGCGCCGACTTCCTCTATCTCAACGACATCTACAAGGCGCAGGTGGAACCCGCGGACGCGATTTTTGTCGATATTTGGGAAGCGTTCCTGAGCGAAGCGGGGAAATACACCTCCTATGGTGCCGACGTGGACGGAACGCGGCGGCGGCTGCGAACCGAGGACGGGCTTTATTTCAACTGGTGGGGCTACCGCAAGGTGGCGTTCTTCGTGGAACAGCCAATTGCCCGAATACTCGGCGAAGGGCCCGCTTTGGATCTGGCGTTGCCGCAGAACGATCCCGATTTCCTGCTGCTGACCGGAATTTCCAGCGACGAGGAGACGCTGGCGGGCGCGGAGATCGCGCCGGCGATTCCGCTCGAGGGTTCGCTGCAGCACCAGCTGATCGTCGAAGGCCGCGCGTTGCCGCGGGTCGCCGGACGGGCGGACGATTTCATGAGGCCGGCGGAGTAGGCTGCGATCCGTGCAGGCAACAAAAAGCCCGGCGGCCGTGAGGCGCCGGGCTTTTTCGGTTTTCCGTGTACTTGCGGTCAGCGCGGGAGTTCGCTGGATCCTGTCAGGTCAATGTCGATCGAGCGCGCCGCCTGGCGGCCCTCGCGGATCGCCCAGACCACCAGGGACTGGCCGCGGCGCACGTCGCCTGCCGTATAGACCTTGTCGATGGAGGTCCGGTAGTCGTCGGTGTTGGCCTTGACGTTGGTGCGCGCATCCAGCTCCAGCGCGTCCCCGGCCTGCTTGATGTAGGTGTTCAGTTCCGGGCCCGAGAAGCCGATGGCCGCCAGCACCAGATCGGCGCGCAGGATGAACTCTGTGCCACCGATCGGACGGCGCTTTTCGTCGACCCGGGCGCACTTCACGCCGGTGACGTGACCATCTTCGCCGATCAGCTCGAGCGTTGCGGCGGAGAACTCGCGCTCTGCGCCTTCCGCCTGCGACGAGGACGTACGGAACTTGGTCGGCCAGTAGGGCCAGACCGTCAGCTTGTCTTCCCTGAGCGGGGGCAGGGGACGGATGTCGAGTTGGGTGACGGACAGCGCGCCCTGACGGAATGAGGTGCCGACGCAGTCCGACGCGGTGTCGCCGCCGCCGATGACCACGACATGCTTGCCTCCGGCCCACAAGGGCTCCTCGCCGGACACATCCTCGCCGCCGAGACGGCGGTTCTGCTGTACCAGGAAGGGCATCGCGTAATGGCAACCCGCCATCTCCATGCCTGGGACTTCCGGGTCGCGGGGACGTTCCGCGCCGCAGGTCAGCAGGACGGCGTCGTGCCTGGCCTTCAACTCGTCGATCGAGACGTTGACGCCGAGATTGGCGCCATAGTGGAACGTCACGCCCTCGGCTCCCATCTGCTCCGCGCGGCGGTCGATGTAGTGCTTTTCCATCTTGAAGTCGGGAATGCCGTAACGCAGCAAGCCGCCGATCTTCGGTTCACGCTCGTACAGGTGCACGTCGTGGCCGGCGCGCGCCAATTGCTGGGCGGCGGCCATGCCGGCGGGGCCGGCTCCGACGATGCCAACGCTCTTGCCGGTCTTGTGGGCGGCCGGCTCGGGCCGCAACCAGCCATTTGCCCAGGCCTTGTCGGCGATCGCCTGCTCGACGCTCTTGATGTTGACCGGGATGTCTTCGAGATTCAGCGTGCACGCTTCCTCGCAGGGCGCGGGACAGATGCGGCCCGTGAACTCGGGGAAGTTGTTGGTCGAATGCAGATTGCGCGACGCCTCTTCCCAGTCGC
Source organism: Breoghania sp. (assembly GCA_041596535.1). Taxonomy (GTDB): domain Bacteria; phylum Pseudomonadota; class Alphaproteobacteria; order Rhizobiales; family Stappiaceae; genus Breoghania. The sequence goes on from JBFHII010000409.1 coordinate 3,222, forward strand.
CGTTGTAGACGAGGTCGTTCCAGTCCGGGATCTGGTTGTTGACCGGGCAGCCGTTGGGGCCGTGGCAGAACGGAATGCCGCAGTCCATGCACCGCGCGGCCTGCTGGGCGACTTGCTGGTCGCCGAGCGGC
>JBFHII010000410.1:0-3347 GCA_041596535.1 Breoghania sp.
CACCGCGCACCGCTTCCTGCATTCGCTGGAATCCGTCGGCGCGCTGGTGCCGGTGTCGCGCGGCACCTATCGCCTGGGCCACCTGTTCGTCGATCTCGCCCGCCGCGTCACCGCGCACCGGGTGCTGGCCGGGGCCGCCCAGCCGGTGCTCGACTGGATCGTCGAGACGGTCAACGAAGCCGCCATGGCGGCGATCTACGAGACCGACGCCGTGGTCTGCCTGGCCACATCGCTGCCGCGCCGCCACCTGTTCGTCGACGTGCGCCCCGGCATGCGGCTGGAGCCCTATTGCACCTCGCACGGCAAGGTCTGGCTCGCCAGCCTCGACGACAGGACGCTCGACAAGGTGCTGGCCGACATGCCCCTCGTCCGGATGACCGGGCGCACCATCACCGCACGTGCGGCGCTGGAGCGCGAACTCGAGGCGGTGCGCGCCCAGGGCTATGCGGTCAATGACGGCGAGCGCGAGGAAGGCCTGCGCTCGGTGGCGGTCCCGGTGCCCGGGCGCGACGGCGCGCTCGTCACCAGCCTCTCGGTCTACGGACCGACCTCGCGCATGACCAGCGAGGCCATCACCGAAGCCAGATCCGTGCTGTTCCAGGCAGCCGAGCGGCTCGACCAGGCCCTCTACGGGCCCGGCCGGCACGGTCCGGGCTGAGCGGCGGACACCCCACTCCCCGGCCGCGGCACGCCGGGCCGGATACGCATTGCAACGGGAGCAGTCTATGGAACGGAGTTTCGACAGCGAGATCGAGCTGTTGCGCCTGGGAGCGGGCGAACGCTTCCACGGCGAGGGCATTCTGGCCATCACCAAGGGGCTGCTGCAGTCCGGTGTTTCCTATGTCGGCGGCTATCAGGGCGCGCCGGTCTCCCACCTGCTCGACGTGCTGGTCTCCGCCAAAAGCTACATGAATGACATGGGCGTTCACGTGGAAAGCTGCGCCAACGAGGCCGCCGCCGCCGCCATGCTCGCCGCCTCCATCAATTATCCGGTGCGCGGCGCGGTCACCTGGAAATCCATCGTCGGCACCAATGTCGCCTCCGACGCGCTGTCCAACCTGGCCTCGGCCGGCGTCAAGGGCGGCGCGCTGATCGTCATCGGCGAGGATTTTGGCGAAGGCGCCTCCGTCATCCAGGAGCGCACCTACGCCTTCGCCATGAAGTCCACCATGCTGCTGCTGGATCCGCGCCCCAACCTGACCTCGATGGTCGACGCCGTGGAGAGCGCGTTCGCGCTGTCGGAAGCCTCCAACATGCCGGCGATGATGCAGCTGCGCATCCGCGCCTGCCACGTGCAGGGCTCGTTCATCGCCCGCGACAACAAACAGCCGGACTTCGGCACCCGCAACAGGATCGCGGAGCCGGCGCATTTCGAATACATCCGCCTCTCCCATCCGCCCGTCACCTTCACCCAGGAAGCGCTGAAGGTCACCGAGCGGATCCCGGCCGCCCAGGCCTTCGTGCGCGAGCACGGGCTCAACGAGCAGTGGCCGGGCGCGAAGACCAGTCGCATCGGCCTGATCATCCAGGGCGGGCTCTACAACACCGTGCTGCGGCAGTTGCACGAGTTGGGCCTGGCGGACGAGCACGGCAACGCCGATGTCGACATTCTCTGCCTGAACGTCACCTTCCCGATGCTGCCCGACGAAATCGTCGAATTCTCACGCGGCAAGGACCACTTGCTGGTGATGGAGGAAGGCAATCCGGCCTTCATGGAACAGCAGATGCTGCGCTGGCTGGTCGACGCCGGCTACGCCGGCAAGCTGCACGGCAAGAACTATCTGCCGATGGCCGGCGAATACACCGGCGAGGTGCTGGCGGAATGCCTCGGCCGCTTCTTCGGCGAACTCGGCGCGCCCGAGCTGGATCTGGTCCCCGTGCGGGCGCGGGCCGAACGGATGGACGCCGTGACGCGGAGCGCCCGCGCGGTCTCGGACGTGCCGCTGCCGCCGCGCCCGCCGGGCTTCTGCACCGGCTGCCCGGAACGGCCCGTGTTCGGCGCCATCAAGCTGGCGGAAAAGACCATCGGCAAGGTGCATGTGGCCGCCGATATCGGCTGCCACGCGTTCGCCACCTTCGCGCCCTTCGACCAGGGCAACTCGATCCTCGGCTACGGCATGTCGCTGGCGTCCAACGCTGCGGTGGAGCCGATGCACCAGCGCCACACGCTGGCGATCATGGGCGACGGCGGCTTCTGGCACAACGGCATCCAGACCGGCGTCACCTCCAATCTCTACAACCGCGGCGACGGCGTCCTGCTGATCATGCAGAACGGCTATTCCTCGGCCACGGGGCAGCAGTTCCTGCCCTCCAGCCACAAGGACAGCGCCGCCTTCGGCACCAACTCCGACATCAAGCGCTCGCTGGAGGCGCTCGGCGTCACCTGGCTCAGGACCGTGCGCAGCTATTCGGTCGAGGCCATGGTCAAGACCCTGAAGGAAGCCTTCACCACCGCGGAGAAGGGTCTCAAGGTCATCATCGCCGACGGCGAATGCATGCTGGCGCGGCAGCGGCGCGAACGCGGCGAAAAGGCTCAAGCGATGAAGCAGGGCCGCCGCGTCGAGCAGGCGAAGTTCGGCGTCGACGCGGAGGTCTGTACGGGCGACCATTCCTGCATCCGCCTGTCCGGCTGCCCGACGCTGACCGTGGTGCCCAATCCCGATCCGCTGCGCTCCGACCCGATCGCCCACGTGCAGCAGGATTGCGTCGCCTGCGGCTTGTGCGGAGAGATGGCCCATGCCGCCGTTCTCTGCCCCTCGTTCTACCGCGCGTCGCGCATCCACAACGCCGGCCGCTTCGAGCGCCTTCTTCACAGGCTCCGCTCGAAAGTCATCGGCGCGCTGGCGGAGGCTGCCTGATGACCACCACCCGGTTCCTGGTCGCGGCGCTTGGCGGCGAAGGCGGCGGCGTGCTCACCAACTGGATCGTCGGAGCCGCCGCAGCGGAAGGGCTGAAGGCGCAGGCCACCTCCGTGCCCGGCGTCGCCCAGCGCACCGGCGCCACCACTTATTACATCGAGGTGGCGGACAAGGCCGACAGCCAGGGCGATCCGGTCTTCGCCCTGATGCCGGTCGCCGGCGATGTCGACGTGGTCGTCGCCAGCGAGTTGCTGGAAGCCGTCCGCATGGCCGAACGCGGCTATGTGGCGGCGGACCGCACCTTCCTGCTCGCCTCCACCCACCGGGTGTTGGCCACCACCGAAAAAATGGCGCGCGGCGACGGCCGGACCGATGCCGCAGCCCTCATGCGGGCGGCGGAAAAAGGTTCGCGCGACCGCTTTCTGTTCGACGCGGCCGCCCTTGCGCGCTCCACCGCAAGCCCGATCAACGCGGTGCTGCTCGGCGCCA
>JBFHII010000411.1:0-3345 GCA_041596535.1 Breoghania sp.
AACGCCCGGGGTACGGGCAGGCGGGCGATGGGCACGCCGCGTTTCGACAGCCGGCCCGCGCAGCGTTCGATCGCGGCGACGTCGCCGGCAACGGTGACATGCCGGTCGTAGCCGGTGCCGGCGAGCGTGCATCCGGAAAACGCATCCGGATGCCGGTCGAAGACGCCACTGTCGGCCAGGATCGTCAGCAGACCGCCTTCGGGCATTGTTTCTGTGGCAAGCCGCGCCTGTGTGACCACCAGGGTGAGAAGATCCCTGAACTCGTAGACGCCGGCTGCGGCAAGGGCTGTGTATTCACCGAGGCTGACGCCGAGAACCGCGCCCGCGGTGCCGCCGCGTGCGAGAAAGCTCCGGTAGAGCGCCCATTCGCTCGCCATGATCGCCGGGTGGCTGACGGACAGATCCTCGCACCATGCGGCGTCTGAGGAAAAGAGCCGTTCGATCAGGGACGGCGCACCGAGCCCGCGCACGATCCGGTCGGCGGCGAACATGGTTTCGCGATAGACCGGGTCCGACGCAAACAGCGTCTCGCCCATGCGCGGAAACTGGCAACCCTGACCGGCGAACAGCAGGACGGTTGCGCTCATCGCGAAGCGCGCCCGTCATCCTCATAGATGGCGGGAAGACGCGAATTGCGCGGCGAAAGCCCATAGAGCAGCAGTGCGAGGATCGGCGGCGTGATCAGTACGCCGAGGATCGCGGAGCCGGCATAGCCCAGGCGGCTGTCACGGCCCATCCGGGCGACTACGAGCACGAGGATGACATAGAAGACGAAAAGCAGATAAGCGGCCATGGCATGATTCCTTCGTTTCAATCCTGCCCGAACGGCATGCTGGGGCGCAATGGCGTTTTCACGTGTTCGGGCACCGTCATGCGAGCTTAGGTGTCGGATCCGCGCGCCAGCGCCTCGAGCCTGCGCAGATAGTCATCCAGCAGGGTTTCCAGGCGCGCGGTGTCCCAGCGCGCCTCTGCGTAGGACAGCCGCAGGGTCAATCGGTCGTCACTGACGGCGAGGTGCAGTTCCAGATCCGCGCTGCGGATCTGCTGCGGCGGCGTCAGTCGCTGGTTGTGATGCTCCCGTGAGAAGCGGAAGGGCCCGTGTTCGTCTGGCGGAAGCACGCCGAGATAGTTGACCCGCAGCGGTGTCAGACAGTCGTCGGGATAGGCGCCTTCGCCCAGAGTCGTGCCGAACCAGTCGTAGGTCGCTCCCGCATGCGGCACGCTGGCCAGTTGGGCGGCGACTGCGCGGCACAGGTCGTCCGCATCCAGATGGTCGGTGGCCAGCGGCAGCGGGAAATGCACCGCGTAGTTGCCGACACTTTCCGCCACATCAAGCGCACCGAGCGCGCAGCGGCCGGTCATGCGGTGGCTCAGCACGGCCTTGTTGCCGCCGGTCATCAACGCCAGCGCCTGATACAGAGGCCCGCACAGCACCGGATAGAGTGCCAGCCCGAGCCGCTTGCGGGTCTCGACCCGCAGCAGGCGGGATACATCGGCTGCGAGCACCCGCTCGATCGTCCGCGTGTCGTCCTCGCGGTTGGGGGCGTCCGGGCAATCGGCGGCAAATGTGAAGCCGCGGCATTCGGCAATCGCCTTGCGCCAGAACGCGCGGTCGGCGTCAAGCGTGCCATCGGCCTCGCGCTCCGCCAGCGCCCGGGCGAAGTCCGCCGGGCCGGGCGGGGGTAGGGTGCCTGCGAACGGCTCCGCGCCGGCTTCCAGCGCGTCGTAGGTCGTCCAGAAGTCGCGGAACAGGATGTCACCGCTGACGAAGTCGCCGCTGATGTGATGGTTGGCGAGGCAGAACTCGAAATGATCGGCTGCGTGGCGCAGGATCAGCGCCGCGTCCAGGGGCAGTCTATTGATCTCGAATCCGTCGCAGATGTCTTGCAACTCGGTCGTGACATTCGGCGAGCCGGTTAATGCCGATAGCGTATTCGCATCGCAGATGGTGACCGCCGGCGTGCCGGGAGTTTCCAGCACGACTTGCTGAATATCTCCGGCCTCGTCGGGGCGATAGACGGTCCGCAGCGCCTCGTGCCGCTCGCCGAGTGCGGCGAAGGCCCGGATGATCAGGACCTCGTCGAGCGTCCGGTGCACATGGAACCGGCTGTAGCCCCACCACTTGTAGGGCGCGGGGAAATGTTGCAGCAGCCAGCGCTGCGCGGGCGCCGGCGGAGCGGTCTTTTCCGGCGCGTTTGGCGTCGATTCCGGGCTTTGCATCAGGGCTTTGCGGTCCAGCTTGCCGTTTGGCGTCAGCGGCAGTTGGGCGTGCACATGGATCGTGTTGGGAACCATGTAGAGCGGCAGCTTGCCGCGGCAATGCGCCAGTGCCGCCCCGGAATCCGCATCCTCCGGGGCAATATGCGCGATCAGCGCGCTGTTGATGCCATCGCGCTGTTCGACCACCACGGCGGCCTGACGAATGCCCGGGGTCTCGCTCAGAACGGCCTCGATTTCCCCCAGTTCGATGCGGTGACCGCGGATCTTGACCTGGCTGTCCTTGCGGCCGAGATAGTCGAAACGGCCATCGGCGCCGCGCCGCACCAGATCGCCGGTGCGGTAGACCCGGCTGCCGACGAGCGCGGAATCGTCGAACGGAATGAAGGCCTTGTCCGTAAGGTCTGGCTGGTCGAAATAGCCGTGCGCCAGCTGCACGCCGCCGATGCACAGCTCTCCAGTCTCGCCGTCGGCAACCATCCGTGCGTCATCGTCGAGCACGTAGAGCTGCACCCCGTCGATCGCCGCGCCGATGGAGACCCGCGTGTCCGTCTCCGCCGGCATGCGCGCGATCACCTCGCAGGTGACGTCGATCGAGGCTTCCGTCGGGCCGTAGAGATTGGCGAGCGGCGGCGCGCCGTCACCCAGCAGCGCGAACCAGCGCCGCACCACCGGCATCGGCAGCGCCTCGCCGGAGAGCACAACCCAGCGCAGGTCGGGAAACGCGATTGTCTCGCCCGCGTCGTATTCCACCTCAAGCGCCGCGATGAACTCCTCGAACATCGAGGGCACGAAATGCATGACGGATACCGGGCGTTCGCGGATGATCTCGGCCTGGCTCCACGGATCGCGCACGCTGTCGGCATCGATGGCGTTGAGAATGCCGCCCTGCATCAGCGGCCAGAAAAGCTCCCAGACCGAGATGTCGAAGCAGACCGAGGTCTTGTGCGCGACGCTTTCGCCGGGTTTCAGCGCGAACTGTTTCTGGTGCCAGGCCAGGCGGTTTGCATAGCCGGCGTAATCAAGCGCCACGCCCTTCGGACGTCCCGTCGAGCCGGAAGTGTAAAGGATCACCATCAGGTCGCCGGGCGCCGGCGTGTAGCTGAGCGGCGCTTCCGGCGCGTCGCC
>JBFHII010000412.1:0-3341 GCA_041596535.1 Breoghania sp.
GAGGCTGGCCCGCCACGTCTCGATGCGGGTCGAAAGCATCTCGTAGCTCTCGCCACCGGGCGGCACGAAGCGCCACTTGTCGGCCTTGCGGGCCATCACCGAGGGCCGGTCGCGCGCCTTCAGCTCCTTCATGGTGGAGCCTTCCCAGTCGCCGAAGGTGATTTCCTTCAGCCGGTCGTCGCAGACATAGCGCGCGGGGTCGAGCCCGGCGTGCTCGCGCACCAGTTCCATGGTGTCGCGGGCGCGCGACAGCGGCGAGGCCACCCAGTCGAACGTCTGCGCATCGCGGCCGATGGAGGCGAGATAATCCGCCAGCACCCGGCCGTTGCGCCGGGCCTGGGCGCGGCCCCGGTCGTTCAGCGGGATGTCGCGCTGGCCCTGGAGGCGGCCTTCGGCGTTCCACGCGGTCTCGCCGTGGCGAATGAAAATCACAAACGGTGGCATGATGATCCTGACTGTGCCCGCAGCGTATCGCGGGACTGTGACGGGACTATTGCAGCGCGGCCGGTGGCCAGCAAGACCGCGCCGGCGGATCGTTTTGAAATTGATGGCCGCGATGCGTGTGCTATAGAAAATATATGGGGTTCGGGGTCTTTATTCATCGATCAGATTCGATCTACGACGACAGTCCGGCTGAGCGGTATCAATTCCCCAGCCAGTATTTGAGTCGTGTGCAGGCCTGTATTGACGACTGGATTGTTTATTACGAGCCGCGAAAGGTGGCCTTTACGAAAGGCTATTTCGCGGTCGCAAAGGTTGAGCGCGTTATTGCCGACCCATCCGTGCCCGGGATGTATCTCGCGTTGATTCAGCCGGGAAGTTACCTGGAATTCTCTTCTCCGGTCGCCTTCAGCAATTCCGGCGAACTTGTGGAGCGCGGCCTGCTTAACGACGAAGGCCGCATCTCGGGCCGCGCGCAGGCCGCGGTGCGTCCACTTTCACCAACCGATTTCACTAGAATTCTCTCACTGGGCCTTGAATCCGAGGAACCGGTGCTGCCCCGCGTCGATGAAATTGGTACAGGTCAAGGACTGGAAGAAGAGCAGACACCCTTCCGGTTCGAAGAAGATCGTGACCGTGTTCGCTATCTTTCGTCGCGCGTCGTTCGGGATCGGGTGTTCCGAAGTGTGATCCTGCGTGCATACGACAAGCGATGCGCGATCACCGGCCTGAAACTCATCAACGGTGGTGGTCGGGCGGAGGTTGATGCCGCCCATATCAAGCCCGTTGAAGCCAATGGTCCTGACATCGTGAGCAATGGAATAGCCCTTTCGGGGACTGCTCATTGGATGTTTGATCGCGGCTTGATCAGTTTGGCGGATGGTCTGGAAATCCTGATATCCCGGCAAGTCAACGATGTGCAGTCCGTCAGATCGTTGGTGAATGAGACGGGCCGCGCGCTCGCGCCTCAACGATTGTCTGAGCGGCCACATCCGCGCTTTCTGGAGTGGCATCGTGAACACTGCTTCAAGCAGTAGCTCACACCGGCATCTGGGTTGTCCGCTTTACCGTTCTGAGCGTCAGGGTCGACTGCACGCGGTCGACGCCGGGGAGGCTGGTGAGCGTGTCCTTGTGCAGCCGTTCGAGATCCTCGGCGTCGCGGTAGGCGATGCGCAGCATGTAGTCGTGCCGGCCGGCGAGCAGGTAGCACTCCATGATTTCGGGGATGATGGCGACGGCGCGCTCGAAGCGCTCGAGGTCCTCGCGCCCCTGGCTCTGCAGCGTCACCTGCACGAAGGCGGTGCCGGAAAGCCCCACTGCCTTGGCGTTGAGCAGCATGGCGTAGCCCGCGATCACGCCGGCCTCCTCCAGCATGCGGGTGCGCCTGAGGCAGGCCGAGGGCGACAGGTTGGCTTTCTCGGCCAGTTCCGCGTTGGTCAGCCGGCCGTTTTTCTGCAGGGCGTTCAGGATGGCCCGGTCGCGGGAATTGAACTGCATTTTGAATTTTCTGCCGCAAACAATCGCTACAGATGCAGATTATTCGATTTTTATGCCGTCAAACACAAAAAACGCGAGATAATTGCGAGAAACGCGCGCCATTCTGCGTTATCGGGAACAGGACTGGAGGCTGCAGACATGCGTATCGGTGTACCGAAGGAAATCAAGAATTTCGAAGATCGCGTGGCGATCATCCCGGCGGGCGTCCGCGAACTGGTGGCGCAGGGCCACGACGTGCTGATCGAGACGTCGGCGGGTCTGGGTGCGGGCCTGGACGATGCGGCCTACGAGGCGGCGGGCGCGACGATCGCAGCCGACGCGGAAACCGTGTTTCGCGAGGCCGAGATGATCGTCAAGGTCAAGGAGCCGCAGGCCGTCGAGCGCGCGCGGTTGCGCGCCGACCAGATCCTCTTCACCTATCTGCACCTGGCCCCGGATCCGGAGCAGACCACCGATCTGCTGAAATCCGGCGCCACCTGCATTGCCTATGAGACGGTGACCAGCGCGTCGGGCGGGCTGCCGCTGCTGATGCCGATGTCCGAGGTCGCGGGCCGCATGGCGGTGCAGGCGGGCGCCCGCTGCCTGGAGAACGCGACGGGCGGCTGCGGCATGCTGCTCGGCGGCGTGCCCGGTGTGCCGCCCGCTGATGTGCTGATCCTGGGTGGCGGCGTTGCCGGGTCGCATGCGGCGCAGATGGCCATCGGCATGGGCGCCAACGTTACCGTGGTCGACCGCTCCGGCGACGTGCTGCGTCGGCTCAACGCGCAATTCGGAACGGCCGTGAAGACCGCCTATTCCAACAAGCACACGCTGGACGAACTCGTTTCCCAGGCGGAACTGGTCATCGGCACGGTGCTGATTCCCGGCGCCTCTGCCCCGAAGCTGATCACCCGCGACATGCTGGCGACGATGCGCCGGGGCGCCGCCATCGTCGACGTCGCGATCGATCAGGGCGGTTGCACGGAAACCAGCAAGCCCACCACTCATTCCGAGCCAACCTATGTGGTCGATGGCATCGTGCACTATTGCGTGGCCAACATGCCCGGTGGCGTGGCCCGCACGTCCACTTTCGCGCTGGCCAACGCCACGCTGCCGTTCGTCAGTGCGCTGGCCGGCAAGGGCTGGCGGAAGGCGCTCGCCGATGATCCGCATCTCAAGGCCGGTCTCAACGTCCATGGCGGCAAGGTCACCTACAAGGCGGTCTCCGATGCGCTGGGCCTGGACTATGTCCCCGCCGACAGCGTGATCGCGGCGTGAGCCCGCACACACTGCCACGCTGAAACGCGTCGCTGCGGGCAAGGCACGCAAGCCTGCGGGCGCATCCCCATTTCGTGAAAACACGTCATGGGCGTTCGCGCTGCGCCGCGCTATGGTCGGCCAAGGCGCACGCAGATGAGCGGATC
>JBFHII010000413.1:0-3327 GCA_041596535.1 Breoghania sp.
AAATCCCTTGGGGAAAGTGTCAAGGGCACGCGGCTTTCGTACGTGTTATCGCAAATTAAATCGGCCCGAAGGTGGCATCTGGTGTAGTGTAGGCGCTTGTTCCGTGCTGGAGTGCATGGAGGCTGGAAAGACTGGCGATTTTCCCCAGTATCAGGCGAAATTTAAAGAATCGGTATGACGGTGAGTTTGCGGGTATCTGTCCGATTTTTCAGTGGTGTGATGTTGGCGTTGGCCGTCTTGCTGGGTGGTTGCGCGGAAGGCCTGGTGGGAGTGTCGGAGGGTCCGGGGACTTCGCGCGGCAATGTCTCGCCGAGCGGATTCAGCCGAGCATTTCTGCCGACCAATTCCGTCAGCCGTCATACGACACCTGCCACCTCGTCCCAGCCGCAACTGTTTCCCGGCACCGGGGAGTTCGTGGGCACCACGCAGAACCAGGCCTTCGAAGAGACCGACGGCGAACGGGTGCACCTGAACCTGGTGGAAGCCAGCATCGAGGCGGCGGCGAAGGTCGTGATCAGCGACATCCTGAAGCGCAACTACGTCATCGATCCGCGTGTCACCGGCAAGATTACCATCCAGACCACCAATGCCATCGACAAGGCAGCGCTCTACAGCACCTTCAACACGCTTCTCGCGTTCAACGGCGCGGCGCTCGTGGAACGCGACGACGTGGTGCGGATCGTGCCGGCTTCCGATCGCGGCGCGCTGCCCGTGGATGGCGGCATCAACCGCTCGGCCCTGCCCGAGAGCATCGGCCAGTCGGTGAAAATCGTGCCGCTGGACTATGTGTCCGCCGAGGAAATGGCGCGGCTGCTGAAGCCGATCGTCGGCGAGGACAAGGTCCTGCACGTGGACACCCGGCGCAACATCCTGCTGTTGGCGGGCAACCGGCGCGAGATGGCCACGGCGCTGGATGCGGTCAATCTCTTCGACATCGACCAGATGCGCGGCATGTCGTTCGCCCTGCTGCCGATCAAGAATGCCGAGCCGGACGCGCTGGTCACCGAGCTCGAGACGATTTTTGCGACGGAAGAAGGCGGCGCCCTGAAGGGGCTGGTGCGCTTCGTGCCCAACAAGCGGCTGTCGTCGATCCTGGTGATCTCGTCGCGCCCGCGCTACCTCAAGCAGGCGCAGCAGTGGGTGTCGCGGCTTGACCGGATCGCCGGCGGCACCAAGCGGCAACTGTTCGTCTATTCGATCCAGAACCGCGAGGCGTCGGAGCTCGCGGGCCTGCTGGAAACCATCCTGGCGGATGGCAACGGCACCGGGTTCCAGGTCAAGACTCAGCCGGTCACCCGGGTCGATGGAGCCTTCGAGACGGCGGCTTCGGCCAATGGAAGCTCGGGGCTGTCCGGCGCGACGTCAGCCAGTTCCGGCCTGGGCAACGGTGCGGCGCCGAGCTTTGGGGCGGTGACGGCCACGGCGCCACAGGGCGCCAGCCTGTCGGCCGCGGAACTGACCCAGAACCGTGCGCTGGGCGGCCAGGCGGTGCGTGTGGTTGCCGATGAAGCCAACAACGCCATCCTGATCTACGCCACGCCGGATGAATACAACGCCATCCTGGGCATGCTCAGGCAGATGGATTCGCTGCCCAACCAGGTGCTTCTGGAAGCGACCATTGCCGAGGTCACGCTGACCGATCAGCTCAAGTTCGGGCTGCGCTGGTTCTTCGAGAGCGGCAATTTCTCCGGCGGGCTGTCCGATGCAGCCGGCAGTGCCATAGGAAACACCTTCCCCGGCTTCTCGCTGCTGTTCTCCGGCGGCCAGTCGAAGGTGGCGCTTGACGCGCTTGCGTCGATCACCGACGTCAACATCGTCTCCTCGCCCAACCTGATGGTTCTGGACAACCGCAAGGCGGTGCTGCGCATCGGCGATCAGGTGCCGATCGCCACCCAGCAGGCGGTCGACACCACGGCGATCAACACCACCATCAACACCATCGAGTTGCGTGACACCGGCATCATCCTGACGGTGGTGCCGCGGGTGAACGACAGCGGCCGGGTGATCCTCGATATCGAGCAGGAGGTCTCCGACGTGGTCAAGACGACGACGTCCGGCATCGATTCCCCCACCATCCGCCAGCGCAAGGTGACCACGACCGTGGTGGTCAACGACGGCGACAGCCTGGCGCTGGGCGGGCTCATCCAGCAGCGCGCCGATGTCACCAAGTCGCAGGTGCCGGTGCTTGGCGACGTGCCGTTGATCGGCAATCTGTTCCGCCAGAAGGAAGACACCCAGAAGCGCACCGAGCTGCTGATCCTGATCACGCCGCACGTGGTGCGCGATTTCCGCGAGGCGAACGACGTCACCGACGAATTCCGCAAGCAGCTCGGCGGCTTGCGCGCGCTGGGCGACAAGCCGCCGAGCGATTTGAAGCACAAGGTCCAGCGGCTGCTGCGCTAGTCCGGCGTCTCGAGCCGTGGCCGCCAATCCTCCACCGTGCCGCGCGCCAGCCGCGCCTCCACCATCCGCCGCCACGAATCCGGCAGGCCGGAAAGGGCCGCGAAGGACGCCAGCGCGGCACGGTCCGAGGTGTCGCGGTAGAGAAGCCGCCAGACCCGCGTGAGCGGCCAGTCCGGGGTGGGCCGCGCGACCAGTTCCGCCCGGTCTCCCGGCGCGACCTGGCCTTCGGTCAGGACACGGAAATACCAGCCGGTGCGGCCGGTCTCCTGCACGCGCGCCGCCATGTCGGGCAGGCCAAAGCGCAGGTTGAGCCGCCAGCAGGGCTGGCGTGTCTGGCTGACCTCGACCAGTGCGCCGCCCAGCCGGTAGCGGTCGAAGAGGCAAAGCCCGTCTTCCGTCACGCCTTCGACCACCAGGTTCTCGCCGAACGCGCCCGGGCGGAAGCGCACGGCGTGTTCCGGCAGCTCGCGCGCCCAGACCGGATAATGCGCCACGGGATAGGCGTGCAGCGCCTTGTCCGCGCCGCCGTGGTGGCGGGTGTCGCCCTGTTCGTCGCCCTCGAACCCGTTGGCGCGGGCCATGAGCGGGTCCGCGGCGGGAAGCTTGTCGATGCCCGAGGCAACGGATTGCGGGCCGAGCGGTGCGACTTTCCCGATCCGCACCTCGTTTACGGTGAATGTGCTCATGTCCCGGCTTGCCTTCCGATCAGTACCAAGTGTGACCCGCCACCTGCCCGAGATGACGGGTGCAGGCAACCCGGGACAGGCCCGTCGGGGCGGTGGCTCTCCCCGACGTTCAAAGCCTCAAACGCCTCCGCCCAGACATACGCCTGCCCGTTCGCAGGGCTCAAGTTCCAGTTGCAGCGTCGCATGGCCGATGCCGAAGTCGTCCTCCAGTCCGTCGGTGACACGGTCGAGGAAGCCG
>JBFHII010000414.1:0-3325 GCA_041596535.1 Breoghania sp.
CGACGGGCCGGACCCGCGTCCAAGGCAGGGCCCGATCGGCGCGGAATGCGGCCGGCAGCACGGCACCTGCCGTCGGGTTCGTGATTTCCTTCTCTCCGCATCGTGCGGAAGGCGTTCCCAATGTCTGGCGCAATGCAACTTTCTTCCGCTTTTCATTGCCTTGCGGAAACAATATCTTTTCAGCGCCAAGGTCGTATGATGGAATTGTCTCGCTGAGTGCGCCTTGCTAGGGTTTGACCAATGAATTAGACCTGTTGGTCAAATCGCCGGCGACAACGGCGGAAATTTTCGTCTATCGGCACCGGTGGCAGGCGGTCTGCTTGCCGTCCGTCCTCAGAATGCGATTTAGCAAGGGTGTCATGGAGTATTTTCTTCAACAACTCATCAACGGAATCACGCTCGGGTCGATCTACGGGCTGATCGCCATTGGGTATACGATGGTCTATGGCATCATCGGCATGATCAACTTCGCTCATGGCGACATCTTCATGGTCGGCTCTTTCGTGGCGCTGATCCTGATCATCGCCCTGGGGATCACCGCGGCGACGCCGTTGTTTATCCTCATCCTGGCTCTGGGACTGGTGCTGATCGTCGCCATGCTGCTCACCTCGGTCTGGGGCTGGACGGTCGAGCGGCTGGCGTACCGACCCTTGCGCGGATCGTTCCGGCTGGCGCCGCTGATCACCGCCATCGGCATGTCGATTACCTTGCAGAACTTTGTCCAGATCTCCCAGGGCGCGCGCAACAAGCCGCTGCAGCCGCTGCTTGGCGGCAATATCTCGCTCACCACGGACACCGGCGCAGCCAGTTCCTTCGGCGTGAACCTGTCCTACATGCAGATTCTGATCATCGTGACGACCGTGTTGCTGATGGCCGGTTTCACGTTCCTCATCGCCAAGACGTCGCTGGGCCGTGCCCAGCGTGCGTGCGAGCAGGACCGCAAGATGGCCGCGCTCGTCGGTGTCAACGTGGACCGCACCATCTCGCTGACCTTCGTGATGGGGGCCGCGCTGGCCGCCGTCGCGGGCATGATGTTCCTGCTGTATTACGGCGTGGTCGATTTCTTCATCGGTTTCGTGGCCGGGGTGAAGGCTTTCACCGCGGCAGTGCTCGGCGGTATCGGATCGCTGCCCGGCGCCATGCTCGGCGGGTTGCTGATCGGTCTGATCGAGACGTTCTGGTCGGGTTATTTCTCGGTTGAGTACAAGGACGTGGCGGCGTTCTCGATCCTTGTCATCGTGCTGATTTTCCTTCCCGAAGGCCTGCTCGGCAAGCCGGAAGTCGAGAAGGTCTGATCGTATGGACAGCGCGCCCAAGCAAAGCAGGCTCACGGCCTCGTTGAAAGATGCCGCCGTCGCCGGACTGATTACCCTCGCCATGTTCGTCCTGCTTATCGGGCTGCGAACAAGGATATCGACCGGCGGCCTGGAACTGGATTCCCGCTGGTCTTGGGTGGCGATCGCCGTCGCCCTGGTGACGGTCGGACGTTTCCTGCTCAACTATTTCATCTGGACGACACACAATCCGATTTCGGCTGGACTGGCGGCCGTGACGCCCGCGGCGGGCAGCCTGTCGGGGGTCTCCAGGGCGATGAAGATCCTGCTGCTGATCCTGTCGTTTGTCGGCCCGTTCCTGCTGATTGCCACCCTGGGCACAAGCGGCGCGCGGCAGTATATCGATCTCGGCATCCTGGTGCTGACATACGTCATGCTCGGCTGGGGCCTGAACATCGTGGTTGGCCTCGCCGGTTTGCTCGATCTCGGCTATGTCGCCTTTTATGCCGTGGGGGCCTATTCCTACGCACTGCTGGCGCAGAATTTCGGCTTCTCGTTCTGGCTCTGCCTGCCGCTGGCCGGCATCCTCGCCGCCTTCTGGGGCATCATCCTGGGCTTCCCGGTGCTGCGCCTGCGCGGCGACTACCTTGCCATCGTGACCCTGGCGTTCGGCGAGATCATCCGCATCATCCTGCTCAACTGGTACGATTTTACCGGCGGTCCGGACGGTCTGTCGCAGATCCCGCGGCCGAGCTTCTTCGGGATCGAGTTCAAGCGCGGGGAGGGCGGCTTCGCCGACATCTTCGGGCTCGACTATTCGTCGATCCACCGGATCGTGTTCCTCTATTTCCTCATCCTGGCGCTGGCGTTGCTGACAAACTTCGTCACCAACAGGCTTCGCCGTCTGCCGGTCGGCCGCGCCTGGGAAGCATTGCGCGAGGACGAGATCGCCTGCCGTTCGCTGGGCATCAACACCACCAACACCAAGCTCTCGGCGTTCGCCACCGGCGCCATGTTCGGCGGTTTCGCCGGCGCCTTCTTCGCCACCCGGCAGGGCTTTATCTCTCCCGAGAGCTTCACCTTCATCGAAAGCGCCGTGATCCTGGCCATCGTCGTGCTGGGCGGGCTGGGCAGCCAGATCGGCGTGGTCATCGCCGCCATGGTGATGATCGGCGGCTTTGAGTTCTTCCGCGGCCTGGAAGAGTACCGGATGCTGGTCTTCGGCATGCTGATGGTGATCATCATGGTCTGGAAGCCGCGCGGCCTGGTGTCGACGCGTATTCCGACAATCGCGCTGACCAAGCGAAAAGCCATCAGTGGCGATCTCGTGCAGGAGGGCCAGGGATGAGCCGCTGGAAAGACGATCCCGTCCTGAGTGTCGAACATCTGACCATGCGTTTCGGCGGTCTGGTCGCCATCAACGATCTGTCCTTCGACGTGGGCCGTGGCGATATCACCGCGCTGATCGGGCCGAACGGCGCGGGCAAGACCACCGTGTTCAACTGCACAACGGGCTTCTACAAGCCCACCGAAGGCCGCCTGACGATGCGCCAGGCCAGGGGCAACCGGTTCCTTCTGGAGCGGATGCCCGATTTCAAGATCTCGGCCGAGGCGAAGGTCGCCCGCACGTTCCAGAACATTCGCCTGTTCTCGGGCATGACGGTGCTGGAAAACCTGATGGTGGCGCAACACAACACCTTGATGCTGGCGTCCGGCTTCTCGTTCTTCGGGATTTTCGGCTTCAAGAGCTTTCACAAGGCGGAACACGAGGCCATGGAGCGGGCCAAGTACTGGCTTGAGCAGGTGGATCTCACAGCGCGCGCCGACGATCCGGCGGCCGATCTGCCCTATGGCGCCCAGCGGCGGCTGGAGATCGCCCGGGCGATGTGCTCGGGGCCGGAGCTTCTGTGTCTGGACGAACCTGCGGCAGGCCTCAATCCCAGGGAAAGCCTGCAGCTCAACGAGTTGCTGATGTACATCCGCAAGGAGCATGGCACGTCGGTGCTGCTGATCGAGCACGACATGTCCGTTGTGATGGAAATTTCCGACCA
>JBFHII010000415.1:0-3319 GCA_041596535.1 Breoghania sp.
CCCTGCTGTCGGTGGTCGCCGGACTGGATGCCGGCGTGAAGCGGCTGTCCGAGATCAACATGGTGCTGGCCGGCGTCCTTCTGCTGTTCGTGGTGCTTGCGGGTCCGACGATCGCCATCCTCACCGGCTTCGTGCAGAACCTGGGCGCCTATGCGGAATATCTGCCGGCGCTCTCCAACCCCTTCGGCCGCACCGACGACAACTTCCGTCAGGGCTGGACCTCGTTCTACTGGGCCTGGTGGATCTCCTGGTCGCCGTTCGTGGGCATGTTCATTGCCCGCGTGTCGCGCGGCCGCACGGTTCGCGAGTTCCTGATTTCCGTGCTGCTGATCCCGTCGATCGTCTCGGTGTTCTGGATGACCGCCTTCGGCGGCACCGCCATCAGCCAGCTGGTCAACGACGGCTATCAGGCCCTGTCCGACGCGCCGCTGGAGCTGAAGCTGTTCACCATGCTGGAGCCGCTGCCGCTGCACCAGATCAGTTCGTTCATCGGCATCGTCCTGGTGATCGTCTTCTTCGTCACCTCGTCGGACTCCGGCTCGCTGGTGATCGACACGATCACCGCCGGCGGCAAGGTCGACGCACCGGTTCCCCAGCGCGTGTTCTGGGCGAGCTTCGAGGGCCTCGTGGCCATCGCGCTGCTGCTCGGCGGGGGCTTGGGAGCGTTGCAGGCCATGGCGGTCTCCACCGGCTTCCCCTTCACCATCGTGCTGCTGCTGGCGTGCTACGCCATCGTCAAGGGGCTGCTCAGCGAGCACAAGCTTCTCAAGCAGGTCGCGGCCTGACGCCCACGGCCACGGCTCGACGCATCAAACACGAAAGGGCGCCACGGCGCCCTTTCTCATTTCCGGAGAATGACATTCATCCACGCCGACGGAACGGCCAATCGGTCACGGTGCCGGCGAACAACGCCGCCCAGATGATCACCGGCTGCAACGCCAGTCTCGGCGCGTGGTACCACCAGCTCGACGGCACGGCGCCCAGCGCAATGCCATCGAACGCGTGCTTGAAATTGGCGGGCCAGACACACAGCGCATAAAACGCCAGTCCAAGGCCTGCGGCCTTGCGCAGCCGCGTCGTCAGCAGGCCGATGGCTCCGGCAATTTCCAGCACACCGGTGACGAGGATCATCTCGTTCGCGAACGGTACCCAATCCGGCGTGATCGCGACAAACGGCGCAGGGCTGCGCAAATGCGCGACGCCGGCCACAACAAACAGCGCCGACATCGCCCAGCGCAAGACGTTGCGCATCCGCCCACCCGCTTTGGAAAGCGGCGCGGCGGCTCGAATCACGAAGCGACGCTCTGGCGCGCCGCCTCAATCTGCTCCAGCGCGTCCACCGTGGCCTCGAAGGTCAGCATGGTGGAGGTATGCCGCGCCTTGTACGCGCGCACCGGTTCGAGGAAGGAACACTCGGCAAACCGTCCCGTCGGCGGCGGACCATTGTCCTTCAGCATGGCCTTCATCTGGTTGCGCGCATCGCGCAGCTCCTGTGCGGTCGCACCGATCACGTTCCGTGCCATGATCGAGGACGACGCCTGTCCCAGCGCGCAGGCCTTCACCTCATGGGCGAAGTCCGTGACCACGTCCCCGTCCATCTTCAGATCGACGATCACCGTGGAGCCGCACAGCCGCGAATGCGCCTTGGCGCTCGCGTCGGGGTGCTCCAGCCGTCCCAGCCGTGGAATGTTGCCGGCCAGTTCGAGAATTTTGGTATTGTAGACGTCGTCGAGCATTATAGCCTCTTTGTGATGCGGAGCGGCTTCACAGACCCCGTCCGCTTTCTATATAGGAAGGCGGAACGGTTTCGTCGCTGGTGAGTTGATCTCATTGGCAACAATGGCCGACTATAGATGAGCAAACGCGCGTGGTCACCGTGCTGTCGCAGGACAGCCCCGGAACCAGACGCTCGCCACCCGCCGCGAAAGCGGTGCCCGGCCAGCGCCCCGATGGGGATCTGACGTGGGGTCGGTGACAGTGACTGGCAAACGGAATCTCCAATCGCCAACCAGTTCGCGCCGATCACAGCCCGGAGGTCCTCATGGACGCCATTCTCGACGCGCCTGCCAAAACCGGCAAGGCGGGCGTAACAAAGACAACACCGAAGCCCAGCCGCGAGGAAGCGGAAGCCGCGGTGCGCACCTTGCTGGCCTGGATCGGCGAGGATCCCGACCGCGAGGGCCTGGTCGACACGCCGAAGCGCGTGGTGAAGGCCTACGGAGAGTTCTTCCGTGGCTACCAGGATGATTCCGCCGATCACCTCGGCACGGTCTTCGAGGAAGTCGGCGGCTACGACGACATCGTTCTGGTGCGCAACATTCCGTTCTATTCGCACTGCGAGCACCACATGGTGCCCTTCATCGGCGTTGCCCACGTGGCCTATTACCCCAACGAGGGCGTCATCGGCCTGTCGAAGATCGCCCGCGTGGTCGATGTCTTCGCCCGGCGCCTGCAGACGCAGGAGAACCTGACGATGGAGATCGTCACGGCGCTCGATACGGCGCTGTCGCCGCGCGGTCTTGCGGTGATGATCGAGGCGGAGCACCAGTGCATGTCGCTGCGCGGCGTCCAGAAGTCCGGCGTCTCCACGCTGACGACCCAGTTCACCGGCGTCTTCCGCAACGATCCCAACGAGCAGACCCGTTTCATGACCTTGGTCCGGGGCTGAATCCGGCTTGACGACCAGCCCCGCCGCGCGCCCGCGCGGCGGCACCTTCCTGCCCCGCAACGAGAACACCCATGCCCCTGACCGACGCCCAGATCCCGACCCGCGGCAACAAGGCCGAGCTTGAAACTGGCAGCCGGTTGCTGCCGAAATTCGATGAAAAGGGCCTGATCACCTGCGTCGTCACGGATGCGGACAGTGGCGAGGTGCTGATGGTCGGCTACATGAACGAAGAATCCCTGGCTCGCACCATCGAGACGGGCGAAGCCTGGTACTGGAGCCGCTCGCGGCAGGAATACTGGCGGAAGGGCGCAACCTCCGGTCAGGTCCAGACGGTGGTCGAGATGCGCACCGACTGCGACCAGGACGCCATCCTGATCAAGGTCCGGGTCGGCGGCAACGGGGCCACCTGCCATGTCGGCTACCGCTCGTGCTTTTACCGCACCGTCGAACTGGGCACGAAATCCGGCGACGAGGTCCGTCTGAAGATGGCCGAAGCCGATCGCGTCTATGACCCGGACGAGGTCTACGGCAAGGGCTCCTAGCCGCCCCCGCGGCCAGTCACGCCATCTTCACCGAATATCGACGATTTGCAGGATAGACTTTCCCGAACGTGATGCAGATCGCGTCAGGAGGCGCGCATGCTTGAGGGAC
>JBFHII010000416.1:0-3319 GCA_041596535.1 Breoghania sp.
CTGTTCCTGGTCGAGGGTGATTCCGCCGGCGGCTCCGCCAAGCAGGGCCGCAACCGCGCCAATCAGGCCGTGCTCCCGCTGCGCGGCAAGATCCTCAACGTGGAGCGTGCGCGCTTCGACAAGATGCTGTCGTCGAACGAAATCGGCACGCTGATCACGGCGCTGGGCACCTCGATCGGCAAGGAAGAATTCAACATCGAGAAGTTGCGCTACCATAAGATCATCATCATGACCGATGCCGACGTGGACGGCGCGCATATCCGGACGCTGCTGCTGACGTTCTTCTTCCGTCAGATGCCCGAGCTGGTGGAAAACGGCTACATTTATATCGCCCAGCCGCCGCTCTACAAGGTCAAGCGCGGCCAGTCCGAGCAATACCTCAAGGACGAGAAGGCGCTCGAGGATTTCCTGATCGATACCGGACTTGAGGACTCCTCGCTGGTGCTGGCCAACGGCGAAGTTCGCCTGGGCCGTGACCTGCTCGGCGTGGTCGACGAGGCGCGGGTCGTCGCGGGCGTTCTCGAGGGCCTGCACGGACGCTATGACCAGTCGGTGGTCGAACAGGCCGCAATTGCCGGCGCGCTGTCCGCCGATCTGCTCGACGACCGCGCCAAGGCGGAGGAAGCCGCGGCCTACATCGCGCGGCGGCTCGACATCATGGCCGAGGAATTCGAGAAGGGCTGGGTCGGCTCGGTGCTCGAGGACAACAGCCTGGAATTCACGCGCACGCTGCGCGGCGTCCAGGAAGTGGCGACCATCGACGCCGCGCTTCTGGACTCCGCCGATGCGCGCAAGCTGACCGCCCACGCCGGGCACCTGAAGGAAATCTACGGCAAGGCCGCGACCCTCAGGCGCAAGGAGACCGAGTTCGTCATCCGCGGCCCGCGCGCGCTGCTCGATGCCATGTTCACCTTCGGCCGCAAGGGCCTGTCGCTGCAGCGCTACAAAGGCCTCGGCGAGATGAACCCCGGCCAGCTCTGGGAAACGACGCTGGATCCCAACGCGCGTTCGCTGCTGCAGGTCAAGATCCGCGAGGCGGACGATGCCGACGACATCTTCACCAAGCTGATGGGGGACGAGGTCGAGCCCCGCCGCGAGTTCATCCAGGACAACGCGTTGTCGGTGGTCAACCTCGACGTCTGAACAAACCCGCCACACGGGATCCGCACGCGCGACAGTCCGTTGCGCGCGTGATTGGCCTGGCCGCACGGTTGCTCCGTCCTGTCGGGCTCCCCTCCCTTGCGCCAATCTCTCACCTGTCGCGGAGCGTTCCTCCAACCCACATTCGGGTGTACACTTCAGATTGCCCCTGCGCCGCCTCCGGCCGCACGGGCAAGGATCCGGGAGTGAAGCCCATGACCGATGCCGCGCCGACGGGCCCTGCGGCCCTCATCCGCAACCCGCTCATTCGCCTGCTCGCCATCAACTGGCTGATCGGCCTGTGCGTGACCACCCTTGTCGTCTCCGGACTGCTCTACTGGGATGCCGGTGGCCTTTGGTCGCTGATTTCACGCACCGACGCACCGCTCGTGCCGCTGGCCATGCTGTTCTTCGGCTTCCTCATCACCCTGTGCAGCGCCGCCATGGGCACCGCCATCATGGGCATGCCGGATCGCGACGCCGAGCCCGCCCTGGCACGTGCCGTATCGCGCGCCGGCGCGCAGCGCTGAAACTTCGCCGGCCGCAGCCGTTTCACCTTTCCCGCCTCGCCCGAATCCCCGACAATGGAATCCAGGCAGCAACAACAGGCGGCAATTGATGGCATCGCAACTCGTCGTGTTCTCGGATCTCGACGGAACGCTGCTCGATCACGACACCTATTCCTTTGATGCCGCCCGCGAGGCGCTCGACCTGCTCGACCGGCGCAGCATCCCCGTGGTTCTGGCCACAAGCAAGACGGCCGCGGAAATCGCGCCGCTGCAGGATGCCATGGGCCTCTCCCATCCGGCCATCGTGGAGAACGGCGCCGGGCTCGTCGTGCCGCAAGGCTACTTCGACGATGTCGCCGAGGCCGACACCGGCGTGGCCTATGCGCAGATCCGCCGCGCGCTCAAGGAGCTGGATCCCGCGTTGTCGCGCCATTTCACGGGCTTCGGTGACTGGAGCGACGAAGAGGTCGCCGCCCGCACGGGGCTCACGCTGGACGCTGCCCGCCGTGCGCGCACCCGCCTGTGGTCCGAACCCGGGCTCTGGGATGGTGACGACGCAACGCTCGCGCGCTTTCGCGAGGCGCTGAGCCCCTTGCAGGCGGTGCGCGGCGGACGCTTTCTGACCCTGATGGGGCCGGGATCGAAAGCGGACCGCATGGCGAGCCTCTGCGCGCATTACCGTGCGCAACGCGGCGCCATCATCACCGTCGCCCTGGGCGACGCGCCCAATGACCGCGAGATGATCGAGGCGGCCGATATCGGCGTGATCATCGCCAATCCGTCTCATCCGCCGCTGCCCTTCCTGCCGCGGGAGGCGGCCGGGACGATACGGCGCACCAGCCTTGCCGGGCCCGCGGGATGGAACCGTGCCATACTCGACATCGTTGAAGAGCAGGCACCGCCGGAATAAACAACAGGCGCAAGCCGCAGCAATGGCGAACCCTCTGAGCGCAATGCGGTCGGAAGCGAGATTGAGCCGCGAGCGAACAGGAAAAGGACGGACACATGGGCGATTTCTTCCAGAACGGTGTGGTGGCGACGCTGCACAATCTCACCGACCAGCCGGTGGAAGCTCTGGAACGGCAACTGGTCGGCTTTTCCCGGTCGCGGCCCATCACGCTGATCCTGCCGTCGCTGTTTTCCGAGCTCGAAGGCCCGGCGCTGGGCAACATTCTCGACCACCTGTCGCAGGTGCCGTATCTCAGTGAGATCGTCATCGGGTTGGATCGCGCCAACGAGCAGCAGTTCCGTTACGCCAAGGAGTATTTCTCGCGCCTGCCGCAGGACCACACCATCCTGTGGAACGACGGCCCCCGTCTTCAGGCCATCGACAAGCAGCTGTCGGAAAGCGGCCTGTCGCCGCTGGAGCCGGGCAAGGGCCGCAACGTGTGGTTCTGCATGGGCTATGTGCTCGCCGCGGGCCGGGCCGACGTCGTCGCGCTGCACGATTGCGACATCGTCACCTACTCCCGCGACCTGCTTGCGCGCCTCGTCTATCCGATCGCCAATCCCGGCTTCAACTACCTGTTCGCCAAGGGATATTATTCGCGTATCGCCGAGGGCCGGCTGTCGGGCCGCGTCACCCGCCTGCTGGTCCGCCCGCTGCTGATTGCCCTGCGCAAGACGCTGGGACCCCAGGACTACATCGAGTATCTGGAAAGCTTCCGCTA
>JBFHII010000417.1:0-3313 GCA_041596535.1 Breoghania sp.
ATGCGGCAGGCGCGGTCGACCATGTCGTCCTCGTCGTGCGCATCCTCGCTGACCACGCAGTGCAGTCCCCAGCAGATGGCCAGACGCCGCGCCGTCGCCAGAACCGGTGACAGGGCGATGATCGGCGTGCTGGGACGTTCGCGTGCCGCGCGCAGGCCTGTGGCGCCCGACGACGTGTAGCAGATGATGGCGGCCAGGTGCAGCGTTTCGGCGATCTGTCCGGCCGCAGCGGAGATCACGTCCGCGCCGGTGGCTTCAGGCTCGGTCCGCTGCGCGCGCATGATGTTGTTGTAGTTGGGGTCGCGTTCCACCTGCTGGGCGATTCGATCCATCGTCTCGACAGCCTCGACCGGAAATTCGCCCGCCGCCGACTCCGCCGACAGCATGACCGCATCGGCACCCTCGAACACGGCGGTGGCCACGTCGGAGACTTCCGCCCGGGTCGGAACCGGTGAAGTGATCATCGATTCGAGCATCTGCGTGGCGACGACCACGGGCTTGCCGGCGCGTCGCGCCGCGCGCGTCAGCTGCTTCTGGATACCCGGAACCGCCTCAAGCGGCATTTCCACGCCGAGATCGCCGCGGGCCACCATGATGGCGTCGGACAGCTCGATGATTTCCTCGAGGCGTTCGACCGCCTGCGGCTTCTCGATCTTCGCGAGAATTCCGGCGCGGCCGCGCGTGATCTTGCGCGCTTCGGCCAGATCTTCGGGCCGCTGGATGAATGACAGGGCAATCCAGTCGATCTCGTTGGTCGCGAGTGCCGCTTCCAGATCCTTGCGGTCCTTGTCCGTCAGCGCGCCCAATGCGAGCGTGCTGTCCGGAACGCTCACGCCTTTGCGGGCGGAAAGCTTGCCGGCGACTTCGACGCGGGTCACGGCATGGTCCTTGCCGCAGTCGGTCACCACGAGGCGGATCTTGCCGTCGTCGAGAAGCAGCCGGTGTCCGGGTTCAAGCGCGGCGAGAATCTCGGGATGCGGCAGATAGACCCGGTCGACGGTGCCGGGCGTCTTGTCGGAATCCAGGGTGAACGTCGCGCCGATTTCCAGCTGGATGGACTTTTCTTCGAACGTTCCGACCCGCAGCTTGGGTCCTTGCAGATCGCACAGGATGCCGATCGGGCGTTCGACCGCGGCCTCGACCGCGCGGATCCGGCTGATCAGCGCGCGCATCAGGTCATGGTCGGCGTGACTCATGTTGATGCGGAATACATCGGTTCCCGCACGGAACAGCTTTTCTATGGTGGCTTGATCGGACGATGACGGGCCCAGGGTGGCGAGGATCTTGACCCGTCTGTTGCGTTTCATCGTCCGCCTGTTCCTTGCTGGACGGGTTCCGTCAGCTGGACCGTCCAGCTTCGCTGCTCACCCGTATCGATCTCGAAAAAGCCCGTTCGTTCATATCCCCGGGCAACGCAATCCGCGATGCCGGCAATGGTAAACTCTTTCTCGCGCGTGCACATGAACGCGCGACCGCCCCATTCGCCGCCCTGATCATAGTCTATGGCGTAGATATAGTAAAAGCGTGACGCCAATTGTCCGGGGATCAGGGTCTCGCAGGAATTTGCGGGCAGGTTCCACCAGCCTTCCGTCGACCAGTCAACCTTGGAGCGGTAGCCCACCGCGATGCCGACCTGGCTGTCGGTCTTGTTGCACAGCCGCAGTTCGGCGCTGGCCGGGCTGGTGCATGCGAAAGCGAGAAAAACGGTGGCGGGAATGAAGGAACAAACGAGCGTCGTTGCTCGGTGCAGAGGGCGCGTCAGAGCGCGTAGGAAGAGGCAAGTCGGTCTCATTGGACGGGCTATTTTCCGCAACTCTGTGTCTTGTTGTTATTGCTAGTACGACGGTCTTTTGTCAACGATCACGCATCGAAAGTCATTGACGTTCGTATAGCTTGGGCCCGGAGTCAGGAGCGTGTCGACCGCCCTGAAAAAACCGGTTGAGTCGTTTCGCCCGAGAAATGCGGCGGCATCAAGGCCCAGCGCATTGGCACGTACGAGACAATCCGGTCCGACAATCGCTCCCGCAGGGTCGTCTTCGGCGCCGCGCCCGCCATCTGTGCCATCCGTATCCGCCGCAAGTCCGGTGATCGCGGGATGGCCGTCAAGCGCCAGCGCCAGCGCAAGAGCGTACTCCTGGTTCGGTCCCCCGTCACCGTCTCCCTGGATGGTCACCGTGGCTTCCCCACCGGACAACAATACCACCTTGCGGCCCGCATCGGAAAGCGCGCACGCCATGTCCGCGTGTTCGGCAGCCAGATCGCGGGCTTCGCCTTCCAGCGCATCGCCGAGCATCATCACCTCGTAGCCAGCGTCGCGGGCCAAGGCGGCGGCTGCTTCCAGTGAGGCCTGCGGCCGGGCAATCAGGGTGAACCGGGTGCTCTCGAAAGCCGGATCGCCGGGCTTGGGGCTCTCGTTGGCGGGATTGTCCAGGGCGTCCCGGATCAGCGCGGGGGCATCCTGCAATCGCTGCCCGCAGATGGCGCGCGCATCTGCCAGCGTCGTGGTGTCAGGAACGGTGGGGCCGGATGCAATCACCGCGGGATCGTCACCGGGCACGTCGGAAATTGCCAGCGTCACCAGTTGCGCAGGCGCCACCGCTCGGGCGAGCCGGCCGCCCTTGATGCGCGAGAGATGCTTGCGCACGGTGTTGATCTCGCCGATTGTCGCGCCCGAACGGAGCAGTGCGCCAGTCAGTGCCTGCTTGTCGGCGAGCGTCAGGCCTTCCGCCGGGGCCACCCAATTGGCCGATCCGCCGCCTGATATCAGCACCACGACAAGATCGTTCTCGTTGGCATCCTGCGCCAGGGCGAGGGTCTCCAGCGTTGCATCGACGCCAGCCTGGTCGGGCACCGGATGTCCTGCCTCGACGATGCGCAGCGATGCCGTGGGCCGGCCGTAGCCGTGTCGCGTGACGGCCAGCCCAATGAGCCGATCCGGGCCAAGGCCCTTGGCTTCGCGGTAGTGCCGCTCCGCGACCTGCATCATCGCTCCGGCGGCCTTCCCGGCGGCCAGCAGGATGACGCGTCCGTCTGGCGGAGGTTCCGGAAGATGCGGCGGCAGGCAGGTTTCGGCCTGCGCGGCCTTGATTGCCGCATCCAGCATGGCGTGCGCGAGGCGGCTCTGTGCGGCCGACAATTCGGTAGTGGTTTCGGTCATTGCACTTGCAAACCTTGCCTTGAGTGTTGGCCGCTCGGGACCCGGTCGTCGTTGCGTCTCAGTTGTTGCGCGGGCGCGCGACCCAGATGCCGAGCAATATTGCCGCGCCGCCAAGGAACTGGATGCTGCTGAGGGATTCGCTGAACACCAGCCAGC
>JBFHII010000418.1:0-3296 GCA_041596535.1 Breoghania sp.
AGTGGACGCGCTGGCGTCCGAAAGCGTGGTGACGTCGGAGGACATCCAGCGTGGCGAAGCGGACAAGGTTGCCGACGTGCTGCGCTCCGTCCCGGGCGTCGCAATTCGTCATGACGCCGATTCCACCGGCGCGGCGGTCAACATCCGCGGTTTGCAGGATTATGGCCGTGTGGCCGTGACGATTGACGGCGCGCGGCAGAACTTCCAGACCAGCGGTCACAGTCTGGAAGGCGGCGCGTTCTTCGTGGAGTCCGAATTTCTCGATACGGTGACCGTGGTGCGCGGCCCGGTGGCCAATGTCTACGGCTCGGGCGCCATCGGCGGCGTGGTGGGTTTTGAGACCAAGAAGCCCTCAACTTTCCTGCGCGATGGCGAGACCTGGGGGCTGCAGAATTTCAGCCAGTTCAGCACCAACAACGGGTTTTCGCAGGGACTGACCGGCGCGGCGCGCGTCTCCGACGCCTTTGCGGTGCTCGGCAGCGTCGTCTATCGCAAGAACTGGAAATACTCCGACGGCCAGGGCAACGAGATCTTCAATTCCACCAGCGACATCGTCAGCGGCCTTGTGAAGGCGGAAATCACGCCTGCCGAAGGTCATACGCTGTTGCTGGGCGTGGCCACCAACAACTCGGATTTCCGTTCGGGCGATCCCGGCGGCACCAACTACGACAACACGGTGCAGGACACGACGCTGAGCGCCAACTACCACTACGAGGCGCTCGACAACGACTGGATCGATCTGGTGGCCAGCACTTACTGGACCTCGACCGATCTCGAGCAGACCTATCTCACCGGAGCCAACGCCGGCAACACGCGCGATTTCGGCATCGACACCATCGGGTTCGACATCAACAACACCTCGCGGTTCGGGACCGGCGCCTTCGACCACGCGCTGACGGTCGGTATCGACGCCTTTAAGGACACCGTGGAAGTGACCGATGCGGCCGGAACCGGCGCGCTGTTCACGCCCAACGGCGAGCGCTCGGTCATCGGCGGCTTCATCCAGGACGCGATCCGTTATTCCGACTGGCTCGAAGTCATCGGCGGTCTGCGTTTCGACCGCTACCAGCTTGACGGTGGCAGCGTGTCCACGTCAGGACAGCGGGTTTCGCCCAAGCTGACGGTCGGCCTCTCGCCCTTCGAGGGCATGGCGCTATCGGGACTGACATTCTATGGCACCTACGCGGAAGGCTACCGTGCGCCTTCGGTCACCGAGACGCTGATTTCGGGCCTGCATCCCTTCCCCGCCTTCAGTTTCAATTCCAATCCGAACCTGCGGCCGGAAACCGCCCACACCATCGAGGCGGGCGTCAACTTCAAGCGGGACGGCATTTTCGTGGATGGCGATCGGCTGCGGATGAAGGCCGCGATTTTCCGCAACGATGTCGATGACTTTATCGATCTGGTCGGAAGCGGCCCTTACACATGCTTCGGGCCGTGCAACTATCAGTACCAGAACATCGAGAAGGCGCGCATCGAGGGCGTCGAGCTGGAAGCCCATTACGATGCAGCCTGGGGCTTTGTCGGCGTCGCCGGACAGCATCAGAGCGGCATCAACCGCAACACCGGGAATGCGCTCGACACGATCCCGGCCGACAAGCTGGTGACCACCGTCGGTTTCAAGCTGTTTGAGGATGCGGCGACGCTGGGCGTGCAGTGGGAAACGGTGGCTCCCCAGAAGGACGTCTCCACGACCACGTCGAGCAAGGCTTATAATCTGGTCAACCTGTTCGCCAGTTATTCGCCGCGCGAGGACCTGACGCTCGGCCTCAACGTCGACAATCTGTTGGACCAGCAATACACGCCCTATCTCGACAGTGACGCCGCCAAGGGGCTTGAGGTCAAGTTCACCGTGCGCGCCCGGCTGGGTGGCTGATGCCGCCTTTCGCGGCCGGAAGGCGCACGACGATCGCCAACGCGAGGGGGCTGGTGTTTCCCCCTCGGCACAACCAGGGATGACAGAATGTATATCGCCATGAACCGGTTTCGCGTCAAAAGCGGCTCGGAAGAGGAGTTCGAAACCGTCTGGAGGAACCGCGACCGGCACCTGAAGGAACTGCCGGGGTTCGTCGAGTTTCAGCTTCTCAAGGGCCCCGAACGCAAGGACGGCGGCGAGGAAGATCACACGCTTTATGCCTCGCACACCGTGTGGAAGACCTACCAGGATTTTGTCGACTGGACGAAGTCCGATGCATTCAGGAACGCGCACAAGAACGCCGGGCAGAACAAGCCGCTGTATCTTGGCGGGCCGCATTTCGAAGGCTTTGACGTGATCCTGACCGAAGGCCGCGACTGATCGCGTCGAGCACGCTCTGATGCAAACACCCCTCCTCCGGCGATGGCCGGGGGAGGGTTTGGTGTGTGTAATGACATCCTGGCATGCATTGAGCGTCGCATCCGCTTGCGGCGTCAGGGGATTCTCCCATCGCCCGTTACCGCAATGTCGTGCCTTCGCCGCGGGGAACGGGTGAGCGCGGTTCCCCGGATCCGGACGCTACCGCTTTTTCAGCTCTGCGCGTTTCTGGCGCAGGGCATAGAGCGCTTCAAGCGCGTCTCGCGGCGTCATGTCGTCGGGGTCCAGACCGTCGAGTAGCCGGCCGAGTTCGTCGGACACAGGAGGCGCCGCGGGCTCGATGTGCGCGGCGAACAGCGGCAGGTCGTCGATCAGCGCCTGTGAGGGCGCCTTGCGGTCCTGCTCCTCCAGTTGGGCAAGCACCGCGCGGGCACGCTCCACCACGGCGTGTGGCAACCCGGCGAGCTTGGCCACCTGGATGCCGTAGGAGCGGTCTGCCGACCCCGGCACGATCTCGTGCAGGAACACCACGTCGCCCTTCCACTCCTTGACCCGCACCGTGGCGTTGACCAGCCGGTCGAGCCGCTGCGAGAGCGCCGTCAATTCATGGTAGTGGGTCGCGAAGAGGGCCCGTGACCGGTTGACTTCGTGCAGATGCTCAATGGCCGCCCAGGCGATCGACAGCCCGTCGAATGTGGCGGTGCCGCGGCCGATCTCGTCGAGGATCACCAGGGAACGCTCGCCTGCCTGATTGAGGATCGCGGCCGTCTCCACCATCTCCACCATGAAGGTCGAGCGGCCCCGCGCCAGGTCATCCGCCGCGCCCACGCGTGAGAACAGCCGGTCGACAACGCCGATATGCGCAGCGCTCGCCGGCACGTAGGAGCCCATTTGCGCGAGTACCGCAATCAGGGCGTTCTGACGCAGAAACGTCGACTTACCGGCCATGTTGGGGCCGGTGATCAGCCAGATCTGCCCGCTCTCGCGGCCGTTTTCCGGGCCC
>JBFHII010000419.1:0-3293 GCA_041596535.1 Breoghania sp.
CGTCCGTCCAGCCCGCACATCAGCACGTCCGCGTCGCCGCGCTTGACCGCCAGCGCGCCGATCACCGTCGGGTTGCCACGCACCATGCGGCGCGCGCCCTCCGGCGTCACGCCCTTGCGGCCGACGCATTCCAGCAGCTCGTCGACATAGTCGCGGTAGCGCGGATCGTCCTCGGGATTGACGACCTCGAAATCCTTGTCGGGCCTGATCTTCAGGCCGAACCGCTCGCAGCGCGCCTCGAGCACCGCCGGACGGCCGATGAGAATCGGCAGCGCCAGCCCGTCCTCGATCATCACCTGGGCGGCGCGCAGCACGCGCTCGTCCTCGCCGTCGGCATAGATCACCCGCTTGGGGTTGGCCTTGGCGGCGGCGATGATCGGCTTCATCACCAGCCCGGAGCGGAACACGAAGCGGTTCAGCCGGTCGTCATAGGCCTCGAAATCCTCGATCGGCCGGGTGGCGACGCCGCTCTCCATGGCGGCCTTGGCCACGGCCGGGGCAATGCGCAGGATCAGCCGCTGGTCGAAGGGCGAGGGGATCAGGTAGCCGGCGCCGAACATCAGCGATTCCCCGCCGTAGGCCTGGGCGACCACGTCGGACGGCTCTTCCTTGGCCAGCGCCGCGATGGCTTCGACGGCGGCGAGCTTCATTTCCTCGTTGATGGTGGTCGCACCGACGTCCAGCGCGCCGCGGAAGATGTAGGGGAAGCACAGGACGTTGTTGACCTGGTTGGGGTAGTCCGAGCGCCCCGTGCACATCATCACGTCGTCGCGCACCTCGTTCGCCGCTTCCGGCATGATTTCCGGGTACGGGTTGGCCAGCGCCATGATCAGCGGCTTGTCCGCCATGCGCGCCACCATGTCGGGCTTCAGCACGCCGCCGGCGGAGACGCCCAGGAACACGTCGGCGCCATCGATCAGCTCGCCCAGGGTGCGCATGTCGGTGTCCTGCGCGAACGCCGCCTTCCACTCGTCCATCAGGGCCTCGCGGCCGGTGTAGACGCAGCCCTCGATGTCGGTGACCCAGATGTTCTCGCGCCGCGCGCCGAGCGCCACCAGCAGGTTGAGGCAGGCGAGCGCCGCGGCACCCGCGCCCGAGGTGACGATCTTGACGTCGGCGATGTCCTTGCCGGCCAGTTCCAGCGCGTTGCGCACGGCGGCGGCCACGATGATCGCGGTTCCGTGCTGGTCGTCATGGAACACCGGAATGTTCATGCGCTCGCGCAGGCGCGCTTCCACCTGGAAGCACTCCGGCGCCTTGATGTCCTCGAGGTTGATGCCGCCGAAGGTCGGCTCCAGCGCGGAGATCACGTCGACCATCCGGTCGACCTCCATGGCGTCCACCTCGATATCGAAGACGTCGATCCCGGCGAATTTCTTGAACAGGACCGCCTTGCCTTCCATCACCGGCTTCGAGGCCAGCGGGCCGATGGCGCCAAGACCGAGCACGGCAGTGCCGTTGGAGACCACGCCGACGAGGTTGGAGCGCGCGGTGTAATCTGCGGCGAGTGCCGGATCGCGGGCGATCTCGGTACAGGGCGCGGCCACGCCGGGGCTGTAGGCCAGCGCCAGATCGCGCTGGTTGCCGAGCGGCTTGGTGGCCTGGACCTCGAGTTTTCCCGGACGGGGATAGCGGTGGTAGTACAGCGCCGCTTCATCAAGCTCGCTGGTTTTCTTCGGAGTATCGTTCATTCAATTCGGCCGATGGTTTTGAAGTGTTCGGTGGCGACACTAGACCATCGTCTCCGCGCAATCGACCTTCATGTTGCATGATTATCGAGCAAGGCCTAATTCAGGAAAAGCGGCTATCTGCCGACATTGATTGGCCAAGCTTCAGACAATGGCCCCGCGGTTGGGCACGTTTCAAGTCTGCGCGCCCATTGGACATCTCACCGAAATAGAAACGAA
Organism: Breoghania sp.; assembly: GCA_041596535.1. GTDB lineage: Bacteria > Pseudomonadota > Alphaproteobacteria > Rhizobiales > Stappiaceae > Breoghania. The sequence continues at coordinate 1,908 of JBFHII010000419.1, forward strand.
GAATAATTCACTTCCACATCAAGGGAATTTCAATAAAGTATAATCTGCCCTAGAACAACAATCTGTTATTTCTGCATGAAAAATACCAGAGGTGCGTAATTATTATCATCGCCATTATTTTTCACAATCCTCCAGATCTTTTATAACTCTATTGAAAAACTCGTTCTGCGCATCGATCAAATTGTCTATCTTGTCATTGAATTCCTTAGCTTGCTCGTAGTTTCCTTCGCAAGTTTTCTGAACTCTCTGCATCGTATCATCGAACTCTTTCAAGCGCTTACGACGCATTTCGTAAAGCTCCTCGACACCCACAACACCCTCCATGGTTTCATCAATCGTAAAATTCAAACAACTCACAAAACGAACTCAAATAACCAAAACTCTATTAACATATTAATCTATATAACTTGCTTTTCAGTATGCGCTCATCATAGTGAACTACATACCGGGAGTAAACCCGCGGCAATAACGGCACTTCGCGTGCATCGCGCTGCGCAGCAGCAGGTAAAGCACCGTGGCGTTGAGCAGGTGCCACAGGAAATGCGTGCCGACGGAAAACGCTTCGCACAGCGGCTGGTCCAGCGTGCGGAAGGTCAGCGAGACCGCGAACAGCAGACCCGCGACGGCCAGCCCGCTGGCCGCCTTGCCGTCACGCCGCGCGCAGAGTCCCGCAACCCCGAAGATCGCCAGCAAGGCGGGCAGATAGCCCGCGGAGGAGCCGACGACCGGCCCCAGCAGCCTGATCAGCAGGAAACCCGCACCGGCAAAGGCCACGGTGGCGGCAAGCGCCCGGCGCCAGGACAGGCCGACGAAGCGCACCATCGCCAGGTGAAAATACCCGAAGATGAACCCGGTAATCGGAATGACATCGAGAAGCTCGGCCCAGCGCGTTGCAAAGGTGTGGAAGGCGAAGGATCCGCATCCGACCGCCGCCACGACCGCGATCAGCGCCAGCGCGGGCCAGTCCCTGTGCGGCAGGCGCCGCCAGATCCAATAGGACGCCAGCGCCGACACCAGGAACGCGGCGTTGGTGACCGCGTTGGCCGGCTCGGCCCAGAAGCCCGGATCGAGACGCTCGCAATACTGGTCGACCTGCTGTGCAAGATCCATCCGGTCTCGTCCCCTGCCCGCCCCGGAACCGCCGCGATCCCACTGCTCCGATCCCGGCATTCCGATCCCGACATTCCGATCCGAGCCCGGATCGTAGGAGCCGCGCGCCATCGACACAAGCGGCGCCCCCGCCTTGCGGCCGCTGCAAGCTGCCTGGAGATTGCCGCCGCGCCCGCCATCGGCGTAAAGTGGCACGGCCGCAGGTGCAGTGCCGGCCACGCCAAACGTCCACCCCTCGACGAGAGACACCATGAACCGTATCGACGAAAGCCGTCC
>JBFHII010000420.1:0-3290 GCA_041596535.1 Breoghania sp.
CCGGAGCGCGCCAGGAGAATCGAGGCGATCAGCCCGGAGGGTCCCGTACCGACAACGATGACGTCGGCCACGGGCGCGTCCCCGGAGGTCGCAGCGTCTGCGGTCTTGCGGTCGGTTTGGCTCATCGCGCGTCCTCGATCTGCTCGCCGGGCAGCGGCCTTGCGGCCGGCGCCCCGGAGGTCCTTGTTAGGCCCAAGGCCGGCGCCCCGCAACTGAGGAGGCGGCGGCGCTGCCAATTGTCGCTGCACAGATTGGCGCTTGTATGTCGGGCGGCGAGCCGGTTTTATGGGCCGTCCGCAGGCGCGTGGACGCACAACGAGCATCCGCAACGGGCGCTGCGGCGCGTGGAGTATCGAGCGATCGACATGAGCGACATTGCGAACCAGCCGCGCCGCGAAGGGCCCGCCATGACGTGGCTCGCGAGCCTGCTGGCGCGCCGGCCCGGCCTCATGGTCTATGGCGCCATCGCGGTGGCGACCCTGGCCGGCTGGATCTATCTCGCCGCCATGCTCGCCGCCATGCCGGCCTCCATGGACATGGCCGAACTCGGCCCGGGCATGCAGCTGTTCAACCGGCTCGGCGAATACGCGGATCTGCCGGTGGAGGTGCGTGCCGGTCTCGCGGCCCTGTGTCTGCCGGGATCGGCCACGAGTTTCGGCATGGCGGGTGCGGGCTCCTGGGGGGCGGTCGACCTGGCGCTCGTCTATGTCATGTGGGTCATGATGGTGCTGGCGATGATGCTGCCCAGCGCCGCGCCGATGCTGGCGCGCTATGCCCGGCACGTCGGTGGCTCGGAGCGTGCCGGCACCGCCGTGCTGCTTCTGGCCGCGGGCTACCTGAGCGTCTGGTGCGCGTATTCGCTCGGCGCGACCGCCCTGCAATGGGGGCTGCATGAGGCGCAGCTCGCCACCGCCATGATGGTCCCGGCGACCACGACCCTTGCCGCCACGACGCTGATTGCCGCGGGGCTGTATCAGTTCACGCCGCTCAAGCGCGCCTGCGTCCTGCGCTGCCATCCGCCTTACCCCGGCCTCTTCGACGCCCTCGGCGAGGTTCCGCAGCAGGGGGCCTATCGCGCGGGCCTGCGTCAGGGGCTCGATTGCATGGGGTGCTGCTGGGCGCTGATGGCGGTGATGTTTGCCGTCGGCGTGATGAACATCCTGTGGGTCGCGGTGCTCGGCGTGATCATGGTGGTCGAGAAGACCCAGCCGCAGCGCTGGATCACGCCGCTGATCGGCGTGCTGTTTCTTGCCTGGGGGACGGCGCTTCTGGCCTCCACCGGTGCGATTTCGTCGTTTTTCTGAACGCCCCGCCGCACTATCATCCCCGTTGACGCATGAATCGCTCGCCCCGGCCGCCCGTTTGCGGCAGGATTTGCATCCGCGCCGCCGTGGTGGATATCCGAACCGGATGATGGCATGCGCAGATCAATGGTGCTTCAGGCAATGCGATGGCGCATGCGGGAGCGCAATTCGGGGGAAGACGCGCGTTGTGACCATTCAACTGCTGAAAGCACGGCAATCGCCGCCTCCCGGTCAGCCCGGACGAGCCGCCTCATGACGTCGCGACCCCCCATGGAAACCTCGCGGACTGCTGCTGTGCAGGCGTTCTCCGTCCACGTTCTGACCGCCTCGGGCGGCCTGTGGGCGCTGCTGGCGCTGCTGGCGGCTGCCGATAGCAACTGGCCGATGACCTTTGCCTGGCTCGGCGTGGCGCTGATCGTCGACGGGCTCGACGGACCGCTGGCGCGCGCGGTGAACATTTCCGAACGGCTGCCCCACTGGTCGGGTTCCTCCCTCGATTTCGTCATCGACTACGCGACCTATGTGCTGGTGCCGGCCTTCGCGCTCGCCAACTGCGGCCTGCTGGCGAGCCCCTTCGACCTGATCGCGGCCGGGCTTGTGGCGGTTACCGGGGCGCTCTATTTCGCCTACGACGGCATGAAGACCGCGGACAACTCGTTTCGCGGCTTCCCCGTCACCTGGAACATGCTGGTCTTCGACCTGCTGGTCTTCGAGGTCCTGCACGCCTGGACCTTCGTCATCGTCCTGGCCTTCGCCGTGCTGACCTTCCTGCCGGTGAACTTCGTCCATCCGGTGCGCGTCAGGCGCTGGCGGCCGCTCAATCTGGCGGTGACCGCCGTCTGGCTGGGTTGCGCCTTTGTGGCGGCGCGCAATGGCATGGTGGCGGACGGCCTCGCGGGCATCGGCCTGGCGGTTTCCAGTCTCTATCTGCTGGGCGTCGGCGCCCTGCTGCAGGTCGCCGGACGCAACACACCTTCCGTGGAGTGACATGATGTTTGAGTGGATGTTCGACCCGGCCATCTGGGCCAGCCTGATCACCCTGACGGTGATGGAGATCGTGCTGGGGATCGACAACATCGTGTTCATCTCGGTGATCGTCGGGCGCCTGCCGGCGGCCATGGCCGACCGCGCCCGCAAGATCGGCCTGGCGCTGGCACTGGCGTTCCGCGTTGTGCTGCTGGGCGCGCTCGCCTGGCTGATCGGGCTGCAGGAGACGCTGTTCGAATTCGTCGGACAGGCGTTTTCCTGGCGCGACCTGATCCTGCTCGCCGGCGGGCTGTTCCTGCTGTTCAAGGCGACCCACGAGATCCATCAGGGCATCGAGGGCGAGGCCGACGGCCACGGCGCGGGCTCCGGCACCGCCACATTCGCCGCCGTAATCGCCCAGATCATCGTCATCGACATGGTGTTCTCGGTCGATTCGATCCTCACCGCCATCGGCATGGCCGAGCATCTCGGCGTCATGGTCGCCGCCGTGGTGATCGCCATGATCATCATGTATGTGGCCTCGGGCGCCATCGCCGCCTTCATCAAGGAGCATCCGACCACCAAGATGCTGGCCCTGGCGTTCCTGCTGCTGATCGGCGTCGCGCTGGTTGCCGACGGCGTCGGCTTCCACATCCCGCGCGGCTATATCTACTTCGCCATGGCGTTCGCCGGTGGCGTCGAGGTGATCAACATCCTCGCCGCGGCCCGGCGCGCCAAGGCGCGACAGAGTGGCTGAGACGGACGGGCCGGCCATCCCGCGCTGGCCGGTCAGCCGTGCCTGTCCGAAAACGGGGCCGGCGCCATGGTGCTGATTGCGTAACATCGGCGCGGCCCGGCCGCGCCAACAGGGGGAAATGGTCTGGATCGCGTACGATTTTTGTATGGCCCGGCGGTGCGCTACTTCGAGGCGGTCGCCCGTGCGGGCTCAATGCGCGGCGCCGCCCGCGAGCTGAACGTCGCCTCTTCCGCGGTGAACCGTCAGGTTCTGTCGCTGGAGGA
>JBFHII010000421.1:0-3283 GCA_041596535.1 Breoghania sp.
GATTACGTCGGCGTGTCGGCTCAGGCGACGATCGGCCTGGGGCTTGGCGCCAATGTGCTGATGGGCGGCAGCGAAAGCTCGTTTGCCCTGCAGCCGGTCAGCCTTCAGGCCCAGACCGGTCTCAATCTCGCCGCCGGGATCGCGGAACTCGAGCTGCGCTCGTTCCAGTAGTCGTTTCCCGAACCGGCTGTTCTTCTGCGTTTTCTGCCCTTGTTGCCCTATCCCCACCTCCGGGCCGCGTGCCTTCCGCCCGGCGATGACGCGGCGCGCCGGGAGGTATGCCGCACTGCGGCGTTTGTTTCCCTTGCGTCAGGTCTTTTCCCTTGAGACGATGATGGCGGATCGGCGCTTCCCGCAGCCGTATGTCGCACGGCTGCGGGCGCAGCATGCCGAGGACACAGCGGGAGAGAACATCATGGGAGACGACCAAGGCAGAGACACCGACCATGGCAGAGAAGCGGGGCCCCGGTGCGTCGCGCTCGTCGGCCCTTTCGCCAGCGGCAAGACGTCGCTGCTTGAGGCCATCCTGGCGCGCACGGGGGCCATAGCCAGACAGGGCCGGGTCGCGGAAGGCAACACCGTGGGCGACGCGACGCCCGAAGCCCGCGCACATACCATGAGCGTCGAGGCCAACATCGCCGAAACCGATTTCATGGGGGACGCCTACACGTTCATCGACTGCCCCGGCTCTGTCGAGTTCCTGTTCGAGGCGCAGGGCATCCTGGGAGGCGTGGACGTTGCCGTTGTCGTTGCGGAAGCCGACGAGCGCAAGGTGCCGGCGTTGCAGGTGATCATGAAGGCGCTGGAAGACCGCGGTATTCCGCGCATGCTGTTTCTCAACAAGATCGACAAGGCGGACAAGGGTGTCCGCGCCGTGCTGGAAATGCTGCAGCCGGCCTCCGCCATCCCGCTTGTGTTGCGCCAGATCCCGATCTGGAAGGACGGGGCCGCGACAGGCTTCATCGACCTGGCGCTGGAACGCGCCCATGTCTACCAGCACCACGCGGAAAGCGAGGTCGTGCAGATCCCGGATGAGGAGAAGAGCCGCGAACTCGACGCGCGCTTCGAGATGCTGGAGACGGTGGCGGATTACGATGACGCCCTGATGGAGCAGTTGCTGGAGGACATCCCGCCGGAACCCGACGCGGTCTTTGCCGATCTGGCGTCGGAATTGCGCCAGGGGCTCATCTGTCCGGTGTTCATTGGCTCGGCGGAGAACGGCAACGGCATCCTGCGGCTGCTCAAGGCCTTGCGGCATGAGGCCCCCTCCATTGTCGACACCCGTGCGCGCCTGGGCGTCGACGAGGCGCAAGGGTGCGTGGTGCAGGTTCTCAAGACCATTCACACGACCCATGGCGGCAAGCTTTCGGTCGGCCGCGTGCTGTCGGGGGTGGTTGACGATGGATCCGTTCTGCTGCGCACTAACGGCGAGGAAAACCGGGTCTCGGGAATTTTTCGGGTGATGGGCACGCAGGCGCACAAGCGCGGCGCGGCTCAAGCCGGCGAAACGGTTGCTCTCGGCCGCCTCGATACGGTGCTCACCGGCGACACGCTTGCGGCGGACACGCCGCTTGCGGAGAACCTCGTCGCGCTGCAGCCGCCCGAGCCCGTTCTGGGCATGGCGGTCTCTCCGGTGGAACGCAAGGACGAGGTGAAACTGTCGGCGGCGCTGACAAAGGTGGTCGAGGAGGATCCGTCAATCCGCATCACCCAGTTGCAGGACACCGGTGAGACGCTTCTCGACGGGCAGGGGGAAATGCACCTTCGCGTGGCGCTGGAGCGGCTGACCGGCAAATACGCCATTTCGGTGGACACCGCTCCCCCGCAGGTCTCCTACCGGGAGACGATCCGTGCCGCGGCCTCTGCGCGCGGTCGCCACAAGAAGCAGTCCGGCGGTCACGGCCAGTTCGGCGACGTCGCGCTCGAGATCCGGCCGCTTTCACGGGGCGAGGGCATCCAGTTCGCCGAGAAGATCACCGGTGGCGTGGTGCCGAAGCAGTATATTTCCTCCGTCGAGCAGGGCGTTCGCGAGTATCTCAGGAACGGGCCATTGGGCTTTCCGGTTGTCGATGTCGCGGTGACGCTGGTGGACGGTTCCTACCACTCCGTCGACAGCTCGGACCAGGCTTTCAAGATGGCCGCGCAGCTGGGCATGCGCGAAGGCATGGGCGGCTGCAAGCCGGTGCTGCTGGAGCCCATCTCGGAGGTCTACATCCACTGTCCGTCCGAGGCAACGGCCCGGATCAACGCGATCGTCTCCAGCCGCCGCGGCCAGATCATGGGCTTTGACGCGCGCGCGGGCTGGCCGGGCTGGGACACCGTGCGGGCCATGATGCCGGACGCCGAGTTGCAGGACCTGATTGTCGAGTTGCGATCGGCGACGGCGGGCGTGGGCACCTATACCAGGCAGTTCGATCACCTGAGCGAACTGACTGGAAAACTGGCCGACCAGGTGCTGATGAAACACGGACGCGACGCGGCCTGAGGCCGGGTCGCCTATGACGCAGAGGTGACTTGAACGTGTCCCGACCCCGTTCTAGCTCTAGGTCGAACTGGAACGGGTTCGGGAGACGACCATGTTGATCAAGCGCCGGCAGGGCTGGGAAATTCCGGAAAGTCAGGCGACGCCGGAGAGCGTCTTCCTCAACCGGCGCGCGTTTCTCGCCGGCAGTGCCGCGCTTGGCGCGTCGATCGCCGCCGGCACAGCGCTGCCCGGGCGCGCGCGGGCCGAAACCGACCCCAGCGCCCATCTGTATCCGGCCAGCCGCAACGAGGCCTTCACGCTGGATCGCGCGGTGACGCCGGAGGAGATCAACGCCACCTACAACAATTTCTACGAGTTCGGCTCGCACAAGAAGATTCATTCCTACGCGCAGAAGCTGCCGATCCGGCCGTGGGAAGTGCACATCGACGGCATGGTCGACGAGGAGATGACCATCGGCATCGACGAGCTTCTGGCAAGGGTGGCGCTCGAGGAGCGGCTCTATCGGCACCGCTGCGTCGAGGCCTGGGCGATGGCCATTCCGTGGACCGGCTTCGCGCTGGCGGACCTGGTACGTATCGCAAGTCCCAGGGCGGGCGCGAAATACCTGGCCATGGAAACCTTCTTCAATCCCGACGTGGCTTCCGGTCAGCGCCAGTCGTGGAACCCGTGGCCCTATATGGAGGCGGTCACCCTGGCGGAGGCGACCAATGATCTGGCGTTTCTCGTCACCGGCGCCTACGGCAAGCCGCTCGCCAAGCAGTTCGGCGCACCGCTGCGTCTCGCCCTGCCGTGGAAGTA
>JBFHII010000422.1:0-3278 GCA_041596535.1 Breoghania sp.
ATGCTGCTGACCTGGAACAATCTGCATTATTACCAGAGCCTCATGCAGGGCATCCGCGCGTCGATTGAGGCGGGCCGCTTCGAGGATCACAAGGCGCAGGTAAAGGCGGAATGGGCGCAGGGCGATCTGGCGGCGGCGTGACGGCATCTCGTTTCGACGGCGGATTGGGGATTAATCCGGTGTCGGCTGGGCGCCCGTTCGTGGGTGTCCAGGCGAACGACCGTATCCAGCGCCCCACCGACTCTTGATGCGGATGGAGGACCGTCTTGTCGCGATGGTCACAGCCAGCCTCCGGGCTGGAGCCATGCCCATGCAAATCATGCGGTTTCGCGGTCCCGCATCCGGCCCGCGAGTGTTCCCCCGACAGTATCGTCATTTTCCAATTCGCCTGCGCCCCCGGACGCCTGCGTTCAAAACTGTGGTTGGAAACGATTGGGGAAAGAGCGTGAGAAGCTTGCCGTCAGACCGTTGAGCGGTGTGAAGGGCTCTACTCCCTGAAGGTCGGATCGCCATCGCCAGCGGTTCCAAGCCCGCTTACAAACCAAAATACTATCAAAGCCTTGGCGTTGCGCCCTTGGGCATGGTGCGCGCCCGCAGGATCTGTCTGGGCAAAGCAATGAATTATTCAGCATGTTATCTATATTGTCCGGTTTTTTGACAATCGGGAAATGGCGTTAAAGCTGCGCGGCTATTCTGGATGGAATGTAATTCGCGCCTCAGCTGTCTGGGCTGGGTGTCAAAGTCGGAAAGCTGTCATTCCATGCCCACACATCATGACCTCCGGATCGGCGGGCGATCCGGCCATGCCGCAATGCTCGGACGGATTATCGCGACCGCCGGTCTGCTGCTGTTCGCGCCGGGCGCCATGGCGCAACCAGACGATATTTCTGAATATCTGGAAGGCGTTCGTGTGGAAGCAAAACTTCCGGCGCTGGCCGCGGCCGTGGTCAGGGAAGGCGCTGTGGTCGCCGTTGCGGCGGTCGGCACACGGATCCATGGCGAGCAGATATCGGTGACCCTTGATGACCGCTTCCATCTGGGATCGAACACCAAGGCGATGACCGCGACGTTGGCCGGCATGATGGTGGAGGAGGGCCGTTTACGCTGGACCTCCACCGTGGGTGACGTTCTGGGCGAAGACGTCCCTGGTCTGAGCCCGGGCATTGCCAGCGCCACACTGGAGCAACTGCTCTCGCACTCAAGCGGCATTCCCGCCGACACCGAGGAAATGCTCGACCTTTATTTCAGCGACAGCGTCTTTGATGACAATGCGCCGGCGCTGCGCTTGCACACGCTGGATGCGTGGAAGCACAACGCCGTTTCCATACCCGATGGCTCCCCGTTTCAGTATTCCAACTTTGGCTACATGATCGCCGGATCGATGATCGAGAAGGCATCGGCGACGCCGTGGGAACAGCTGATGTACGAGCGTATCTTCTCCCCCATGGGGCTGCGGACTGCGCGTCTCGGCCCCCAGGCAACCTACGGGCTGATCGATGCGCCCGTCGGCCACCGCGTCGCGGAGGATGGGAATGTCACGCCGATGCTGTGGGGGCCTGCGGCCGATGTACCGCCAGTCATGTCGCCCGCCGGCAATGCCAACATGTCGGTTCTCGATTATGCCAAATGGGCTGGCTGGAACGCCGGCCAGGGCCGGCGCGGCCCGGCGCTGGTCTCGTCCGAAACGTTGAAGCTCATCCAGTCCGTGCACGTCGAAACCCCCGTGCGGGAAAATCCGCCGCCGGGCACGCCGGAAACCGGTGGCTATGGGTTGGGATGGGGTGTCGTGGCGTTCGATTGGTCGGACAAGCCGATGCTCACGCACAATGGCTCCAACTCCATGAATATCGCCCGGCTGGTGATCGACACCGAACGCGATCTCGCAGTCGTGGTTCTGAGCAATTTCCCTGGCCAGCGCGCGAGCACCGCCGTGGGTGAGGTAATGCGGAATCTCTATCTCGAATACGCCAAACAGTAGCCTCGTGGCGCCGTGCCGCGACAAACAATCAAAAGGAAACGACCATGTGTAACATCACGTCAAACGAGACCATCAGCCGACGTAATCTGCTCGCCGGTGGCGCGGCGCTCGCCGCGGCGGGCGCGACCCTGTCGACGGCCACGGCCCAGACGACCGAGACCGCGCCGGTTTCGCCGGAGGAGGCGCTGCAGCGTCTCGTCGAAGGCAATGCCCGCTACGTTGCCAATGCCGCGATCAATACCGACCATTCGGTCGGACGCGTCGAGCGCGCTGCGGGTCAGCAGCCGTTCGCAGCAATCGTCAGCTGTTCGGACTCGCGCGTGGCACCGGAACTTCTGTTCGATCAGGGCCCGGGCGCGCTCTTCGTCGTGCGCGTGGCCGGCAACTTCATCAATGAGGACGGTCTTGCAAGCCTCGAATATGGCGCCGCGGTGCTCGGCATCAAGCTGATCGTCGTGCTTGGTCATAGTTCGTGCGGTGCGGTTGGCGCAACCATCAGCTCGATTCAGGACAACATCCTGCCTCCCGGACATCTGCCCAGCCTGGTCAACGCCATCCGACCGTCGGTCTACGAGGTCATGAAGGAAAAGCCTGCGGATCTGCTTGTGGCGGCGACGGCGGAGAACGCCCGCAGCAACGCGGAACGCGCACAAACGCAAGGTCCCATCCTGGCGCAACTGCATGACGCCGGAAAGCTCAATGCCACGGCTGCCATTTACGAGATCAGCACCGGCAAGGTGTCGTTCCTGTAATCACCCGGAGAACGTTGGTCACAGCCGCCACAACGTGATCGCCTCAGGCTTCGTTTCGCGCTCTAGCAACCCTGTTAGATCCGAAACGAAGCCTTTGGCGTCTTTGAGCAGCCCCTGTATGAAAGTCCAGTCGGGCGCGTGGCCGGAGAAATCCCGGTGCGGCACGGCGAGGATCACGGCGTCGGCGGGGGCGGCGTCCTCAAGCGGGGTCAGGATCACCGCGTGCTCGGACAGGGTCTGCGCCGGATCGGCCATCGGATCGACCGTTTGCACCCGGGCGCCATACTTCTCCAGCTCGTGCACCAGATTGGCGACCTTGGAGTTGCGCGCGTCCGGCACATTGGCCTTGTAGGTGACGCCCAGCACGGTGACGGTCAGCGGCATGGTGAATCCGAGGCTCGCGCACTCCTGGATCAGGCTGGTGGCGACAAACCGCGGCATCGCCTCGTTGGTGCCGCGTCCGGCCAGCACCACCTGCGGCGTATGGCCGATCTCATGCGCCTTGTGGGTGAGATCGTAGGGATCGACGCCAATACAGTGGCCGCCCA
>JBFHII010000423.1:0-3269 GCA_041596535.1 Breoghania sp.
CGTCCCTTGCGCTCCGGCGTCTTGCCGAGCGCAAGGCTCGCGGCAAGGTGATCATCCGCCCCTGATCGCGCGGGGCGTATGGTCCGGCCTGGAGCGCCCTTTCGCCTCACGCCTCAAGACGCACGATCACCGGTGCGTGGTCGGACGGGCGCTCCCAGCCGCGGGCGTCGCGGATGACCCGGATATCACGGACGGTCGGCTCGATCTGCGGGGTGACCCAGACGTGGTCCAGCCGCCGCCCCTTGTCGGCCGCCGACCAGTCCTTGGCCCGGTAGCTCCACCATGTATAGAGCTTCTCGTCCATCGGCACGAAACGGCGCATCACGTCGACAAACGGTCCCGACTCCCGCACCTGTTCGAAACGCTCGCATTCCAGCGGCGTGTGGCTGACCACCTTGAGCAGCTTCTTGTGCGACCAGACGTCTTCCTCGTAGGGCGCGATGTTGAGATCGCCGACAACGATGCTCGGCGCCTCGGTGCCGCCGAGCCATGCCTGCATCTCGTCGAGAAACTTCAGCTTGTGGGCGAACTTGTCGTTGATCGCCGGATCCGGCTCGTCGCCGCCTGCCGGCACATAGAAATTGTGCAGCCGGAACGAGCCACTGCCGAAGGGCACATCCGTCGCCAGGTGCCGGCTGTCGCCCATGTCGCAGAAGCCGCGCTTCTCGACATTCGACAGCGGCCGGCGCGACGCCGTCGCCACCCCGTGGTAGCCCTTCTGGCCGTTGATCTCGATGTGCTCGTATCCGAGCTTGCGCAGCGGAGCGAACGGAAAGTTCGCATCCGGGCACTTGGTTTCCTGCAGACACAGGACATCGGGCTGATAGGTCTCGATGAACTGCTCGACGATCGGCATGCGCAGGCGCACCGAGTTGATGTTCCAGGTGGCGAAGGACAGACGGTCGGACATGAAGGACTTTCGCGAGAATCAACGGGAAGCGCGAGCCTATCGCGCTTTGCCGCTTCGGCCTATCGCCGTCTCGGCCGCCATCCACCGCTCCTGACGCCATGTATCGGCGCCATGCATGCTCCGGCAGGAGAACACGGACACGCAGAAACAGCGCCCTTCGTCGCGCAGGCTGCCGGAATGGAACCCGACGCAGCGTCCGCTGCGCTGCCGCCCTCCGCAAATTTACGTGGATCCGCGCTTTTTTGTGCTCTGCGACAAGATTTTTCGTGGCAAACGCGCCATGCCGTGTACAAGGGGCGCACTTCCCGATCAGGCAGATGCGCTGCACGGGCGCCCATTGGCGCGCCGCTTGGTATGGCGCTCATTGTCTGATGTGAGCATGCCGGGTCCCTCCAGACCCGGATTTTGGCTCAATCACTTTGAAATCGATCGCCCTCCCTGCCAGCACCATCACCGGCGGACTGCGGATCGATCAGGCCATGCCTGCGAACACCGAGCACACAATGCCCCTGAATACCCTTTCGACATCGATTGTCCCGACCCTTGCCCGCGCCCTGAGCGAAAAGGGCTATACCGATCTCACTCCCGTGCAGAGCGCCGTCATCGAGGCGGATGCCGACGGCCGTGACCTGCTGGTGTCCGCCCAGACCGGTTCCGGCAAGACCGTGGCCTTCGGCCTGGCCATCGCGCCGACGCTGCTGGAAGAGGCCGAGATCTTCGGCAAGGCGGACCTGCCGCTGGCCCTCGTCGTCGCCCCCACCCGCGAGCTGGCGCTGCAGGTGTGCCGCGAACTGGAATGGCTTTATGCCCCGGCCGGCGCCAAGGTCGTCTCCTGCGTCGGCGGCATGGAAATGCGCGTGGAGCGCCGGGCGCTAAACTTTGGCGCCCATATCGTGGTCGGCACCCCGGGCCGCCTGCGTGATCATCTCGAGCGCGGCTCGCTCGACGCCTCGCAGCTCAAATGCGTGGTGCTGGACGAGGCCGACGAGATGCTCGACCTCGGCTTCCGCGAGGATCTCGAATTCATTCTCGACGCCGCGCCGACCGAACGCCGGACGCTGCTGTTCTCCGCGACGGTCGCGAAGCCCATCGCGGATCTCGCCAAGCGCTTCCAGAACGACGCCCTGCGCATCTCGACGGTGAGCGACCGCGAACAGCACGTCGATATCGACTACAAGGCACTGCGGATCGCTCCCAACGACAAGGAGAACGCCATCATCAACGCCTTGCGCTTCTATGAAGCCGGGGCTGCTCTGGTGTTCTGTTCCACCCGTGAAACCGTCAAGCGCATGAGCGCCCGACTGCTCAACCGCGGCTTCTCGACCGTGGCCCTGTCCGGCGAACTCAGCCAGAACGAGCGCACCCATGCGCTGCAGGCGCTGCGTGACGGCCGGGCGAAGGTCTGTGTGGCCACCGATGTCGCCGCCCGCGGCATCGATCTGCCCAACCTCGACCTCGTCGTCCACGCCGATCTGCCGACCAACAAGGAAACCCTGCTGCACCGCTCGGGCCGCACCGGCCGCGCCGGGCGCAAGGGCACCTGCGTGCTGCTGGTGCCGCACAACCGCCGCCGCCAGGCCGAGCGGCTGCTGGGCTCCGCCGGCATCACCGCGAGCTGGGAAGTCCCGCCGTCCGCGGCCGACATCCTGCAGCGTGATCGCGAACGGCTGCTGGCCGACCCCGCCTGGGACACGGAAGCCGACGAGGCCGATCGCGAGTTCGCCGATGCCCTGATGGCGAGCAAGACCGCCGACCAGATCGCGCTGGCCTATGCGCGGCTTTATCGCGACGGCCAGCCCGCTCCCGAGGAACTGCTCGACGTGGCGCCCTTCCGCGACGAGCCTGCACGCCCGGCGCGCGAGCAGATGCAGAACGGCGTCTGGTTCCGCATGAACGTCGGCCGCAAGCACAATGCCGAGCCGCGCTGGCTGCTGCCGCTGATCTGCCGCCGGGGCCATGTCACCAAGAAGGAAATCGGCTCCATCCGCATCCAGGAAAACGAGACCCTGTTCGAGATGGAACCGCGCATGGTGGACCGCTTCCTGGCGGCCGTCGCGAAACCCGACGAGGAAGACAGCTCCGTGCGCATCGAGCGGCTGGCGCCCGGCGAGACACCGGCGCCCCGTCCGGGCCGCCGTGAGCGGGAGGCCGGTGCCGGCTACAAGCCGAAGAGCTTCGGGCCGAAGAAATTCGGCGCCAAGCGCGATGGTGCCGCCGCCCGGACGCACAAGAAGAAGCCGCATCGGGGCAAGTAGGCGCATCGCACGGGACGCATGGTCCCGCCGCGCACGCGCGCAATTGGGTGCCTGAGAACCTCCGCGGACGATGACAAACCGCATCGGCCGGTGTAATCAGGGGC
>JBFHII010000424.1:0-3264 GCA_041596535.1 Breoghania sp.
GGCAGGGCAACCGCACTGTCCATCAGCGCACGGCAGCCCGCGTCGAGCACCGGACCCATCGTAACCGGAACAGGCCACGCTTACAGAACGTCGAGGTTGGGAACCATGAAGAAGACATTGATCGGACTTGCGACATCACTTGCATTTGCATCGGCGGCCTCCGGTGCCGTTGCCGCTGATCCGTCCTACTACCCCGCGCCCGCACCAACCATAGATTGGGCGGGCCTGTATATCGGCGCCCACGGAGGCTACACGTCCGCCCGGACGGACTGGAATGTCGGCCCCGGTTTTCCGATTTCGATCGCACCGGATGGCCTCCTCGGCGGCGGACTGCTCGGCTACAACCTGCAGTTCAACAGCTTCGTGTTCGGACTTGAAGGCGACTTTTCCGTCGGCGACATCGACGAAGGGCCGGGCAACTTCAACATCGGCGGCTTGCAAAGCGCCAATGTCAATTGGCTCGCCACCATCCGCGGGCGGCTCGGCTACGCTTTCAATGACTGGATGATCTACGCAACGGGCGGCTTCGACTTCGCGGACCTGGAACTCTATGACTCGCTGCAGGCGCCCGCGCGCGATCGGCAGACATTGACCGGCTATGTGCTTGGTGCCGGTGCCGAAGCGAAACTCGACCGGCTCCTCAACATCGACACCCACGACGCCTTGTCGGCGCGGCTGGAGTACATGTATGGCAACTACGGCTCCGAGAACTTCCAGATCGGCGGCACCCGGGAACCGGCGGACCTTGAAAACCATACGATCCGGGCGGCCGTGATCTGGCGCTTCAACGGCACCGGCGGCGTGTTCCAGTAGTCCCGGTCATGCCAACGGGTCCGGCTGGGCCGACACCCGGATACTGGCAAACAGGTGGGCCTTCATCTTCCGCACGGGGAGCAAAAGGGCGCTGCGTCCGCGGCGCCCTTTCTTCGTGGCCGGAAGCTCGCGGCCACCGCGGATGGCAAGCGAAAAGCGCCCGGTCGCGAAAGAGCGTGACGTATGGTAGGATGCGCATCCCCGAACAAGGCGGGATTCAGACACCATGCGCACGATCCTGCTCGCCTTTTTCCTGCTGTGTACACCGCTGCACGCGCAGGATCTGTTGCCCGAGCCGAAGCTCGGCGACAACGGCATGCACGTCCAGCCGTGGTTCCACGAAGGATTCCTGGAACTGTCGGACGACCTCGACGAGGCATCCGGTTCCGGCAAGGATCTGCTGATCCTGTTCGAGCAAGCGGGCTGTCCCTATTGCCGCGAGATGCACAAGGTCAATTTGCGCATTCCCGACATCGTCGACACCGTGCGATCCAAGTTCATGGTCGTGCAACTTGACCTGCGCGGCTCGCGCGAGGTCACCGACTTTGACGGCGAGGCCTTGGAAGAGCGCGACCTTGCGCGCAAATGGGGTGTGATCTTCACGCCAACGCTGGTGTTCATTCCGGCCGAGGCTGCGGACATGGAGGGGGACGGCAAGGCGCGCGCGGCCGTGATGATGCCCGGCTACTTCAAGCCCTTCCACTTCGAGACCATGCTGCATTTCGTGGCCGACGACGCCTATCGGAATGGCGGTGACTTTCAGCGCTATCTCAACGAGCGCGCCGACAAGCTCCGCGCGGAAGGCAAGGATGTCACCATCTGGTCGCCGCACCGCGCAAGACGATACTCGCCGGCACTGGAGCAGTCGCCGTTCGTGCTGCCAAGACGCGGCGTCTTGAAAATATCCGCCCATTGGTTGGACGGGCACCTCGCCCGGCTCAGGCAGAACGGGTCACCACACATGGAACAGGGCGCAGCAATCCGCGGCGCCCTGTTTGACGTTCAGACAGGATAATCCGGCAGGCCGGATGAGCCCGGCTAGTTGGTAAGAACCCAATAGGCGACGACGACCGCGACGATGGCAGCGGCCAGGATGATGCCGCGCGGCCCGGTGAGCCAGGACGAGCCGCCGGCCGTGGCCGGTGCCGGTGCGGCAGATGCCGGTGCGGGCGCTTCGGCCACAGCCTCGCCAGCCGGCGCACCGGCCTCTCCGGACGCTTGGGCTGCACCCTGGGAATCCTCCACCATGCTTCCGAATTTCTCGAAGAACTGCTTGGCGAGTTTCTTCGATGTGGAATCGATCAGCCGCGAGCCGAGCTGCGCCAGCTTGCCGCCCACGTCCGCGTCCACGTCGTAGCGCAGAATCGTCGCATCGCCGTCTTCCTCCAGCGTCACGCTCGCGCCGCCCTTGGCGAAACCGGCGGCCCCGCCCTTGCCTTCGCCGACGATGCGGTAGCCCCTGGGCGGATCGAGATCGGTCAGTGTCACGGCGCCGGTGAACGTGGCGCGGACGGGGCCCACGGCGAGACCCACCTTGGCTTCCATCTCGGTGTCGCTGAGCTTGTTGAGCTCCTTGCAGCCGGGAATGGCCGCCTTCAGCACATCGGGATCATTCAGTGCCGCGTAGACGGCTTCGCGCGGAGCGGCAATGCGCTCTTCGCCGGACATTTTCATGGGTCGGTTCCTCGTTGATGGTCAGGATGTCAATGGGCGTGCCGCGGACCGCTCATGCCGATCACGCCGCGCTTGTCTCCGTGTTGGTTTCGCTCCGCCGCGTGGCGGCGCGGCGCACCTGGATCACTTCCGCCATGATCGACAGGGCGATTTCTTCCGGTGTGATGGCCCCGATGTCGAGCCCGGCGGGCGCATGCAGGGCGGCCAGCCTGGCTTCGGACACGCCGGCACCGGCAAGATCCTTCTTCAGTGCCGCAGCCTTCTTGCGACTGCCGACGAAGGCGACATGCGCCATCTCGCAGGCAAGCACACCGGTCAGCGCCTTGACGTCGCCGCGCCCCTGGGTCGCGACGATGGCGAAGACCTCGCCCTGTGGCAGGCCGGCGGGCTCATAGCCGTCGATCCGCCGGTCGGCGGTCGCCACCGATGCCCAATCCTTCTCGGGCGCCGCAAGCACCACCTCGAAGCCGAACCGTGGCGCGAGATCGGCAACCGCACGTGCCACCGGTGCCGTGCCGCAGACCAGCACCACCGGGCGCGGCCGCATCGGCTCGATGAACACGTCCACCGTGCCCTTGGACGGACACGGGCTGCGATAATACTCCACGCCGCCGCGCGCCTCGCCCTGGGCGACGCCCTCGGCGCTCATGATTTCATGCGGCTGCACCGAGATCAGCCGCGGCTGGCCGTCGGCAAGTGCACTCTTGACCGCGCGCGCCACGGCGCCTTGCGCACAGCCGCCGCCGATCCAGCCATGCATGGTGCCATCGTCCAGCA
>JBFHII010000425.1:0-3256 GCA_041596535.1 Breoghania sp.
CCGGAGAAGGACTTCGCCATGGCCATGCGCAACGTGGAAGAAGCCCTGGCGGCGGCCGGGGCGACGAATCCCGAGCAGCGCACGGCCCGGTTCGTGGCCGTTCTGTGCCTGGCCTGGCCCGACGGTCACAGCGAATTCTTCCGCGGCGAGGTCGAGGGCCAGATGGTCTGGCCACCGCGCGGTGGCCAGGGGTTCGGCTATGACCCGGCCTTTCTGCCCGACGGACACGAGCAGACCTTCGGCGAGATGACCGCGGACGAGAAACACGGCTGGACGCAAGGCGACGACAATCCCTTGTCGCACCGCGCCCGCGCCTTCAAACTCTTCGCAGCCGCCTGCCTCGCCCGGTGAACGGCGCGGCGCGCGGCGGATCAGAGGCTTCATGACGGACGACCCCGGTTTCGCGATCTACCTGCATTGGCCGTTCTGCGCCGCAAAGTGCCCCTATTGCGACTTCAACTCCCATGTGCGTCACCAGGGCGTCGACCAGCCGCGCTTCGTCGAGGCTTTTCGGCGGGAGATCGCCTATTTCGCCGAATTGACCCAGGGCCGCTCGGTGCGCTCGATCTTCATGGGTGGCGGTACGCCGTCGCTGATGGATCCGCAGACCGTCGAGGCGCTGCTGGACGAGGTGGCACGCCACTGGAGCATCGAGCCTGGCGCGGAAATCTCGATGGAGGCCAATCCCTCCAGCGTCGAGGCGGAGCGCTTTCGCGGGTATAACGCGGCGGGCGTCAACCGCGTGTCGCTGGGCGTCCAGGCCCTCAACGACACCGATCTGCGCATGCTCGGCCGTCTGCACGACGCGAAGACCGCTCTGACGGCGATCGAGACGGCGCGCGAGACCTTTCCGCGGCTGTCGTTCGATCTGATCTATGCGCGTCCCGATCAGACGCCGGCCGCCTGGTCGAAAGAGCTGGCGCGGGCCATCGATCTCGCGGCGGATCACCTGTCGCTGTATCAGCTGACCATCGAGCAGGGCACGCCGTTCTACATGCTGCACAAGGCCGGCAAGCTTGTGGTGCCGGACGCCGACGCCGCGGCCGATCTGTATGAGGTCACCCAGACCATCTGCGACGCCGCGGGTATGCCGGCTTACGAGATCTCCAATCACGCGGTGCCGGGCGCCGAGTGCGAGCACAACAAGGTCTATTGGCGCTACGGCGAGTACCTCGGCATCGGTCCCGGCGCGCATGGCCGGGTGATGCTGGACGACGGACGCCACGCCACCGAGATCGAGCGGCATCCGGAATCCTGGCTGGCCCAGGTCGAGGCCAAGGGACACGGCTTGCGTGAGGACACGGTGCTGACGGCGGAAGAGCAGGGCGACGAGTATCTGATCATGGGTCTGCGGCTGGTCGAGGGCATCGACATTCCGCGCTACGAGCAGATGTCCGGCCGCTCACTGGATTCCGGGCGCATTTCCGCGCTGATCGAGCATGGCATGGTGGAAATGGCAGGCAATTCACGCATTCGCGCCACCCGCGATGGCTTCTATGTGCTCGACGCTGTGGTCGCCGATCTCGCCTCCTGACGTATCGGCAGCGGGAAATGTCGGCGCTCAATGCCGTTTTTCGTCGTGAACCGATTGTATTTTCGTATCAGAGACTTTCAGGCATCTCTCTGTATTGCATGGCTTATTTGCGAATTGTGCGGCGCTGCTCGGGCGCTACTGGGTGTCGTCCGTCGAATGTCGTAGTGGCTGGTATTGCGGCCGGGGCCAGTTTGAACCTACCTTGGTGCAATGCAATATAAGAAGCGACGTACTGCCGTCAGGAGACACAGCCACGTGCCATATTATCAACTTTACGAATTCAGCCACGCGGCGATGACGCCGCTGCGCAGTCTCGCCGACTTCACCCGCCTGTATTACCGGCACCCGTTCAACCCGCTGAGCTATACGCCCGTCGGCCGCAACATCGCGGCAGCCTGCGAGGTTTTCGAGCGCACGACGCGCCGGTACGGCAAGCCGGAATTCGGCCTCGACACCACAGTGGTGGGCGGCGTGCGTGTGCCGGTGCGTGAGCAGGTGGTCTGGAAGCGGCCGTTCTGCAACCTGATCCACTTCGAGCGCCAGATCGAACACGCGGAGAACCGCGATCCGAAGCTGCTGATCGTGGCGCCCATGTCGGGCCACTACGCGACGCTGCTGCGCGGAACCGTCGAGGCGATGCTGCCCGATCACGATGTTTATATCACCGACTGGATCGACGCGCGGCTGGTGCCGCTGAAGGATGGCCGCTTCGATCTTGACGACTACATCGACTATGTCATCGAGATGCTGCACACGTTGGGCGCGGACACCACCGTCATGGCCGTGTGCCAGCCCTCGGTGCCGGTTCTCGCCGCCGTGGCCGTGATGGAGGAGGATGGCGACCCCTACACGCCGGACACGATGACGCTGATGGGCGGGCCGATCGACACGCGCAAGAACCCCACCGCGGTCAACGAACTGGCCGAGAAGAATTCCATCGAGTGGTTCAGGAACAACGTCATCATGAACGTGCCGCTGCCGCATCCCGGCGCCATGCGGCCGGTCTATCCGGGTTTCCTGCAGCTGTCGGGCTTCATGAGCATGAACCTCGACCGCCACATGGTGGCGCACCGCGAGTTCTTCAGCCATCTGGTGAAGGGCGACGGCGATTCGGCGGAAAAGCACCGCGACTTCTATGATGAATATCTCGCGGTGATGGACCTGACGGCGGAATTCTATCTGCAGACGGTGGAGGCGGTGTTCATCGAGCATGCGCTGCCCAGGGGCACGCTGAAGCACCGCGGCCGCACGGTGAACACGGCGGCCATCCGCAACACGGCGCTTTTGACCATCGAGGGCGAGAACGACGATATTTCCGGCGTCGGCCAGACCCGCGCCGCGCACACGATCTCGCCGAACATTCCCGACGACAAGCGCGACCACTACGAGCAGCCCGGCGTCGGCCACTATGGCGTCTTCAACGGCTCGCGCTACCGCTCGGAAATCGCGCCGCGCATCCGCGATTTCATTCGCACCCATCGTGTCGATCAGCCCCGGCGCGCGCCAAAGCGTGCCGCGGCGCCTGCCGACAAGGGCGTTGGCGCAACGCCGAAGACCCCCGCGACATCCGGTTCGGCGCCCGCCGGCCTGGATGCCATCGCGCTGCAGGAACCCAGGGGCGCCGTCGATGATCTGAAGGTGATTTCCGGCATCGGCCCGAAACTGGAGACGGCGCTCAACAGCGCAGGCATATTCCATTACTGGCAGATTGCTGATCTGACC
>JBFHII010000426.1:0-3196 GCA_041596535.1 Breoghania sp.
CCGGCAGCGATGCGATCGACGTGCGCAATCCCGCCACCGGCGAGGTGATCGGCCGGGTGCCGAAGCTTGGCGCGCCGGAGACCGAAGCCGCCATTGCCGCGGCGAAGACCGCGCAGCGCGAGTGGGCGGCGAGAACCGCCAAGGACCGCGCGACGATCCTGCGCCGCTGGTACGAGTTGATGATCGAGAATGCCGATGACCTGGCGCTGATCCTCACCATGGAGCAGGGCAAACCGGTGGCCGAGGCGCGCGGCGAGATCCTCTACGGCGCGTCGTTCATCGAGTGGTTCGCCGAGGAAGCCCGGCGGGTCTACGGCGACGTCATTCCGGGACACGCGCCCGACAAGCGGATCGTCGTCATCAAGCAGCCCGTCGGCGTCGTCGCGGCAATCACCCCTTGGAACTTCCCCAATGCCATGATCACCCGCAAGGCCGGCCCGGCACTCGCCGCGGGCTGCGCGATGGTGCTCAAGCCGGCGTCGCAAACCCCGTTCTCGGCCATCGCGCTTGCGGTGCTGGCCGAACAGGCCGGGCTGCCGAAGGGCCTGTTCTCCGTCCTGACCGGCTCGGCGCGCGCCATCGGCGGGGCGATGACCGCAAGCGCCACGGTGCGCAAGCTGACCTTCACCGGCTCGACCGAGGTGGGCATCGAGCTGATGCGCCAGTCGGCCGATACCGTCAAGAAGCTGGCGTTGGAACTCGGCGGCAATGCGCCGTTCATCGTCTTCGACGACGCCGATCTGGATGCCGCGGTCGAAGGCGCGGTGATCTCGAAATTCCGCAACAACGGCCAGACCTGCGTCTGCGCCAACCGCATCTACGTGCAGTCCGGGGTCTATGATGCCTTCGCGGGGAAGCTGGCGGCAAAGCTTGCCACCCTCAAGGTCGGCAACGGTCTGGAGGAGGGGACCGTCTTCGGTCCGCTGATCGACGAAAACGCCGTCGCCAAGGTCGAGGAGCACATCGCCGACGCGACGGCCCGGGGCGCATCGGTGCTGTGCGGCGGCCATCCGCACGCGTTGGGCGGCACGTTCTTCGAGCCCACCATCCTCACCGGCGTGACCCAGGACATGGCGATCGCCCGCGAGGAAACCTTCGGCCCGGTCGCGCCCTTGTTCCGCTTCGAGGGGGACGCCGATGTCGTCGCCATGTCCAATGACACCGAGTTCGGCCTCGCTTCCTATTTCTACACCCGCGATCTGGCCCGGGCGTGGACGGTGGCCGAGCGTCTGGAATACGGCATGGTCGGCATCAACACCGGGCTCATCTCCACCGCCGAGGCGCCGTTCGGCGGCATCAAGTCCTCCGGCCTCGGGCGCGAGGGCTCGCGCTACGGCATCGAGGAATTCGTGGAGATCAAGTATCTCTGCTTCGGCGGCATCGCCTGATCCGTGCCTGATCCGTGACGGCGCGGGACACGCACCGGCCGCGGCGACGTCCGCCGTGGCCGGTGCGCGTGGTGCGCTGATCAGGAAACGAGGCCCATCTCGCGCAGTTCCCTCATCGAGCCGGGCGAGAATTCCGCCTGCGGCGCATTGCCGGAAATGACGAACATCAGCAGGTGCTCCTGCTCCGGCTCGTTGAAGGTGACGTTCTCGAAGCGGCGCTGCACGCCTGCGGGGAACGACACGACGTCGTAAGGGCCCAGCTCGAAGGCCTCGACCGCGCCGTCCACCTCCCACGAGCAGCGCCAGCGGCCAGTCATCGGAATGAAGGTCTCGTTGGTGTCGTGGTTGTGCATCATCGGGCCGCAGCCCGGCCTGGCCGTGCAGTAGCCGAGGTTGAAGCCCTCGGAAATCTTGATCGCCGCATTCTGCGCGGCGTCGTCGCCGACGGGCGAGGTCGTCGCGTCGTCGTCGGTTGCCGGCGGCTGGAAGCCGACCACGTTGAACAGCGTGCGCCTGGCGCTGGGGTGGTGGCTGTCGGGCAAGCCGCCGTCGGCTCCTTTGAGGTCGGCAAAGCGCGCCACGCGCTTTTCCATTTCGTCGCGGGTCACGCGGATCGTCTTCAGGGCCATGGGTCCTCCCACCTTTGCGGCTTCGCCCGGTCTCGGGCATTATCACGCATTGATATAAGCGGCTTGAAAACGGGCCGGCCATAGGCTGGATTTGATATCCATCATTCGATTTCCGAATAAGGTTGCGGCGATGAACTATTCCCTGAAGGATCTCCGCGCGCTCGATGCGCTGCTGCGTCACCGCCACGTGAGCCAGGCCGCCGGCCGCATGGGGATGAGCCAGCCCGCCATGAGCATGACGCTGAAGCGGATGCGCCAGACCTTCGGCGATCCGCTGCTGATCCGGCAGGGCAACGCGCTGGCGATGACCGAGGCGGCCAGCGCGCTGCATCCGCGGATCCAGCGCCTCATCCGCGAGATGGAGGCGCTGGCCAGCGACGCCACCGGGTTCAATCCCGCGCGCACCCGGCGCAGTTTCACGATGATCCTGACCGACTACATCGACGCGATCCTGGTCCCGACGCTCTACCAGCGGCTTGCGGAGGTCGCCCCCCAGATCGACCTGCGGATCATCGGCCCCGATCCGTTCCGCTTCGCCCATGTCTTCGGCGAGGGCCGGGTGGATCTGACGATCAGCTATTTTCCGGGCGCGCCGGGGGAGCTGATGTCGCGGCGCATGTTCGTCGACCGCATGGTCTGCCTGGTGCGCCGCGACCACCCGGTGCTGGGCCGGCCGCTGACACCGGAGTCGTTCTGCCGCCTGGAGCATGTCGCCATCGAGCCGGCGGAGGCGACCATGTACCGCGCGGTGCTCGACAACGCGCTGTCCGATCTGGGGCTGTCGCGGCGCATTGCGATTTCCAAGCCGGATTTCATGGGAATTCCGTTCCTTCTGGAGCACAGCGACCTCGTCGCCACGATGCCCGAACGGCTTGCGCGCCTGTTCGCGGACAAGTTCGCGCTGGCCATCTTCGCGCCGCCGCTCGCGCTTCCCGCGCTCGATGTCCAGATGATGTGGCACAAGAGCACGCAGGAATCCGCCGCCCACATCTGGCTCCGCGACGTGGTCGCGCAGGTCTGCCGGGCACTGCCCGTGCCGGCGTGACGCCCGGTGTCCAAGCCGGAAACACACAAGACACACGCCAGAGATACAGAAGGCACGCGCCTCGGACACGGGCTGCGGACGCGCGCTGCGGGCATGCGTCAGGCGCTGCCACGACGATGGAGCTGCAACGGCCG
>JBFHII010000427.1:0-3184 GCA_041596535.1 Breoghania sp.
CGCCCGATGAAAGCCGCGCGGCGGCCAGCCCCGCGGCCATCTCAAGAGCGCTGGGGTCGAGGCGGCAGCCGCGCGCCGATGGGCCAAGGTTCTGGCTAATGCGCAGCACCGGGCCATCGGGCAGAACCCGCACGTCCATGTCGCAGGGGCCGGCATCGGCGCATTCTGTATTGATCTGGACGATGCCGCAGCACCGGAGCCCGCAGGCGGCAAGGTCGACGGCCAGCCCTTCCAGAAGCAGATCCGTGTCGCCGCGCCCGGGCGCCATGGTGTAGGCCAGTTTCATGTATCGTCTCCTCAAGCGTGACAGAAGGGCTGGAACTCGACCAGCGCTCCGGCGGGCAGGTACTCGGCATCATTCGTCAGGAACATCAGTCCGTCCATATGCGGCAGGGAGCCCACGCATCCCGAATGGGTGGCCTCCTCGAAGCTGACGACCTCGCGACCGAGAGCGTCGAAACCCGACAGGGTTGCCGGTCGCAACTCGCAGCGCCCCGGCTTGCGGCGGATTTCGGCGCCGGTGACAACATGGCGTCTGCCCGGGCCGGGGCCGGTTTCGCCCAGCAGAGCGCGGACCAACGCCGTGCCGAAGATCTGCCACGTAACGAACGCGGCAAGCGGGTTTCCTGGCAGACCAAGCCAGAATGCCGACCCGATGCGCCCGAAGGAAACCGGCTTGCCCGGCTTGATCGCAACGCCGCTGAACAGGATCTCGCCGCCCAAATCAGCGAAGGCTGGCTTGACGTGATCCTCTTCCCCCACCGAGAGCCCACCGGTGGTGATGACCAGGTCGGCCTTGACCGCCATGTCCTCCAGTTGCCGCGCAAGGCCCGGGAAGTCGTCGCAGCCGTGCGCGATCGCAACAAGATCGAGCCCCGCCCCGCTAAGCCCGGCGGTCAGCATGGGGGTATTCACATCCCAGATCTGCGCGGCATCGCGATTTTCACCGGCCTTGCGTACCTCATCGCCGGTCACCAGCAAGGCCACGCGCAGCCGCCGGCGAGCCCGGACGATGCCGGCACCCGCCGCCGCACAGGCAGCGATGTCCCGGGGACCGAGTTGACGACCCTCTTCCAGAACGCTCGCCCCTGCCGCCATGTCACTGCCCGCCCGCCGGATATTCAGGCCAGGAGCCGGGCGGCGGTAGAAATGAATGACGTCTCCGTTGCGAACCACACCTTCCTGCATCACGACGGCATCAGCGCCTTTGGGGATCGGCGCGCCCGTGAAGATGCGGGCGGCGGATGCCCCGAACAGCGTCCCGCGTGCGCCCTGTCCCGCGGCAACGCGGCTCACGATCTTCAACACCCAGGGCCCCTCGCCCATCAGGGCAGAGGACGCGATTGCATAGCCATCCATCGCGGCGTTGTCGAATGCCGGCGCCATGGTCCGGGACCGGACCGGCCGCGCGAGGATGCGCCCCTGGGCACTGCCTAGCGGCACCACCTCGGATCCGATCACCGGGGCGACATTCGCCGCGATCATGCTCAACGCCTCGTCGAGGCTGACCAGGTTGCTCAACACGTCGCGCCCGTCACAGCCGCATCCCCGTGACGCAATCGCCTGATGGATCGTCATGATGCCGACTCCTCTTTGAAATGCCCCGGTCCGATGCTGCAATCCAGATCGCGCAGGCGTCCGTCCTTGAGACCGTAGACCAGACCGTGCACGCGCACGTCCGCGCCCCGTTGCCACGCCCTTTGAAGGATTGGCGTCTCGCACACCCGCCGGACGCCCTCGACCACGTTCAGTTCAGCCAGACGGTCGCGCCGTGCCTCGATGTCGGGAGCCTGTGCCAGATCGACGGCATAGTTCCGGGCGAGGCGCCGGATCGGCTCGAGCCAGTGATCGGCAAGACCATGCGGCAGATCCTCGGTCGCGGCCTTGACCCCGCCACAGCCGTAGTGGCCGCAGACGATGATCTCGCGCACACGCAGCGCCTCGACCGCGAACTCCAGCGCCGAGAGCAGGTTCATGTCGGAGGAATGAACGATGTTGGCGACGTTGCGGTGGACGAAGACCTCACCGGGATCGAGACCCGCGACGACGTTTGCCGGAACCCGGCTGTCCGAGCAGCCGATCCAGAAGAACTCCGGCGCCTGAAGCGCCGCGAGGCGGGTGAAATACTCCGGTTCCTGCGCCTGACGACGGGCCGACCATTCATGATTGCGCGCCAGAAGATCATTCAGCATCCGTGGTCTCCGCGAGAGGGGGAAGGCCGCGGCGTGCGCGCATCCGCCGCGACAGCACCTCCAGGTCGGACCGGGACAGGCGCGCGCGGGCGATCGGCAGCACGATGGCGTTCTCGGCCACAAGGTGGCGACGCACGTGGCCAGCGAAGCTGATCAACAGCTTGCGGTCCTTGGTTGAAAGATCGACCCCGGTGTCGAGGCAGGTGGACAGGGCCGTGCGAATGGCCGGCAGCAGGCACATGGCCTGTTCCTGGTCGATCCTGATCCGCGTGATCGCGGTTTCGATTGCATCCTCAGTGGTGCAACGCTCCGCAAGGAGCGGGAACAGATCCTCCGCTTCATCGCGAAGGTGCACGTTCAGTTCCTCGTTGACGAAGCGCAGCACGGTGAGCGCGGCCTGCCGGTCGAGAGCTGCGGCGGACGCGAGCGCGTCGATCACCGCGCAGACCTCGCGTTCGCGCAGGTGATCTTCGATGATGAAGTCAAGGGGCCTGTCGAGCAGGGCGGGGTCGACCGGGGACTGACCGCTGCCGCGACAAACTGGCTCTTGCCGTTTCATGGCAAACCCTTTCGCGCGGCTCAGATCGGAGCCAGGTTCGCGCCCGTGATGGTAGCCCTGGCGGCAAGCGTCCCGACGAAATCGCGCGAGGCGCGCGCCCAGGAGGCCTTTTCCAGTGCCTCGGCGATCTTGGGACGAACGGTTTCGTAGGGCAGCACCTGACCCGGCGCGATGGCGTTCAGGCGGATGATGTGCCAGCCGTGGCGCGACAGCACCGGCGCGGGCGTCATGCTGTCTTCCGCCAGCGTCCGCAGCGCCGCCTCGAACTCCGGCACCGTATCGCCGGGTCCGAGCTGGCCCAGGTGCCCGCCCGACGACTTCGATCCGCAATCGCTATCGCGGGCCGCGGCCGCAAAGCCCTTGGCGTCCCCGTCCAGCCTTGCCAGCAGGCTCGTTGCCCGCGCCTCGGCCGCCCGGCACTCCTCCGCGTCCC
>JBFHII010000428.1:0-3179 GCA_041596535.1 Breoghania sp.
ACCCGGACGCCGAGAGCCTGAAGTCCATCGCCGAGGCCGCCCTGCGGGCCGGCTTCGAGGGCAACATTCTCTGCGGCCATTGCTGTTCGATCTCCAACCAGGCGGACGACCGCGCCGCCGCCACGCTGGATCTGGTGGCGCGGGCGGGCCTTCACGTGGTGTCGCTGCCGATGTGCAACATGTACCTGCAGGGCCGCGGGCCCGGCCGCACCCCGCGCTGGCGCGGGGTCACCATGCTGCACGAGATGAAGGCGCGCGGAATTCCCGTCATGGTGGCGTCGGACAACACCCGCGATCCCTTCTATGCCTACGGCGATCTCGATCTCGTCGAGGTCTATACCCAGGCCACCCGCATCGCCCAGCTCGACCATCCGGTGAGCGACTGGATCACCGCCGTCAGCACCACGCCGGCCGACGTCCTGCGCCGCCCCGGCCATGGACGCTTCGGCGTGGGCGGCGCCGCCGACATGATCGCCTTCCGCGCGCGCAACTGGAGCGAGCTTCTGTCGCGCCCCGGCGGCCCGCGCGCGGTGCTGCGTTCCGGCCGCGCCATCGACCGGACGCTGCCCGATTACCGTGAACTCGACGCCCTTCTAGGAGTATCCCAATGAGCGATCCGGCCGTAGCCGCCTCCACTCTCGACGCGCTGAAAGCCGATCTGGCGGGCCTCGCGCTGGAGGACAATCCACGCCTGGTGCAGCAGAAGAGTCGCGATTTCTACTGGTACTCGCCGGTGCTCAAGGCGCAGCTCGAGACTGTCACCGGCGATCTCGTGGTGACGCCGAAATCCGAGGCCGAGGTGATCCGCGTCCTTGCCGCCTGCCACGCGCATGGCGTTCCCGTGACCCCGCGCGGCGCCGGCACCGGCAACTACGGTCAGGCCATGCCGCTGGCCGGCGGCGTGATCCTCAATCTGGCGGATCTCGACGGGATCCTCGAGATCCGCCCCGGCGTCGCGGTGTGCCAGGCGGGGGCCATGCTGGTGAAGATCGACGAGGTGGCGCGCGACAGCGGCCAGGAGCTGCGGCTGCATCCCTCCACCTACCGCAGCGCCACGGTCGGCGGCTTCATCGCCGGAGGTTCGGGCGGCGTCGGCTCCATCCGCTGGGGCGGTTTGCGCGATCTGGGCAACGTGCTGCGCGTCCGCGTGATCACCATGGAAGCCGAGCCGCGGACCTTCGATCTGACCGGCGAGGACATCCACAAGGTGGCGCATGCCTATGGCACCAACGGCATCATCACCGAGGTCGAGGTGCCGCTGGCGCCGCACTACGACTGGACCGATGTGCTCGTCACCTTCGACGATTTTCTCGAGGCGGCGGCCTACGCGGATGGCCTGGCCAACCAGGACGGCATCCTGCTGAAGGAGCTGGCGGTGATCGCCGCCCCCGTGCCGCACGACTATTTCCTGCGCCACCGCAAGTATCTCCAGCCGGACCAGTCGGTGGTGGTGATCATGGCCGCGCCCTTCGCCATGGACGCCGTGGCGGCCTTCACCGCTCACTCGAAGGGCGCGATCGCCTATCGCTCGGACACGGCAACGGCGGAGGAAAAGAAGGGCCTGCCGCCGGCCTATGAGCTGGCCTGGAACCACACCACGCTGCGCGGCCTGCGGGTCGATCCCTCGATCACCTACCTGCAGGTGCTCTATCCCTATCCCGATCATCTCAAGCGGGTCGCGGAGATGACCGCGCTGTTCGGTGACGAGGTTCCCGGACATCTGGAATTCGTGCGCTTTGACGGCAAGATCACCTGCTTCGGTCTGCCCGTGGTGCGCTACTCGACAGAGGAGCGGCTCGACGAGATCATCCGGCTGCACGAAGAGGGCGGCTGCCCGATCTTCAACCCGCACCGGGTCACGCTGGAGGAGGGCGGCATGAAGCAGACCGACGAGACCCAGCTCGCCTTCAAGCGCGAAGCCGATCCCGACGGCCTGCTCAATCCCGGCAAGATGGTTGCCTGGGAGAACCCGGACTTCGATCTCAAGAGCGACAAGATGTTTCTTTTCGGCGGGCTCAAGGGCTGACGGACGTCTCATCTGATCCCCTCTCCCGATGACGGAGGGGGCTGCCATCCTTCCAGTGGAGCCTTTGTAACCCATGCGTGTTCTCGTTGTTTATGCCCATCCCGTGGAATCCAGTTTCAACGCCGCGCTGCATGCCCGCGTCGTCGCGGAATTGCGGGACGCGGGGCACGAGGTCGATGACTGTGATCTCTATGCCGAGGATTTCGATCCGCGGCTGACGCGTGAGGAGCGGCTGGGCTACCACGATGTGGAGACCAACGAGCAGCCGGTCGCCGATTATGTCGCGCGGGTGCGCCGCGCCGAGGCGCTGGTGCTGTGCTTTCCGGTCTGGAATTTTGGCTACCCGGCCATCCTTAAGGGCTATTTCGACCGGGTGTTCCTGCCTGGCGTTTCCTTCGTCATGAAGGACGGCAAGGCGGTGCCGTGCCTGCACAACATCCGCAAGGTCACGACCGTCACCACCTATGGCGGGTCGCGGTTGCGGGCGTTCCTCGTCGGCGATCCGCCGCGCAAGGTGGTGACCCGGGCCCTGCGCGCCGTCATCAAGCCCATGGCGCCGATGCGCTATCTGGCGCATTACGACATGAACCGCTCGACGGATAAAAGTCGCGCAGCCTTTCTGGAAAAGGTTGGCCAGGCCATGGCGCGGTTCTGAGACGGCTTTGCGGTTTTGCCGGTGCAGGCGCCGCTCGCGC
This sequence comes from Breoghania sp., assembly GCA_041596535.1. Lineage (GTDB taxonomy): Bacteria > Pseudomonadota > Alphaproteobacteria > Rhizobiales > Stappiaceae > Breoghania. The sequence goes on from JBFHII010000428.1 coordinate 2,722, forward strand.
GATCGTGCGTTGCGGTTCGCCCGCGTGCGCCGTCATATAAGGTTCACGGGCGGCTGCTAGGCACCGGTATTGCCAGGGGGCGTGGCCGCATCGCGCCATCCGGTGACTGCGATGGAGAGCCGGCTATGGGTTTCAACTACAAGAAGAGCATCACCTTCCGGCTGGCCCAGGCGGCCAAGGCGCACCGCGCCCGCTCGGGTGTCCATCTGGCGCGCATCGGCATGCATCCCGGCCAGGAAGCGGTGCTGAAGATTCTCGCCGATACCGACGGGCTGACCATGAGCGAGCTCGCCGCCACCCTCGGCGTGCAGCCGCCCACCGTCACCAAGATGATCACCCGCATGTCCGGCCAGCGGCTGGTGCGCCGCCAGGCGGCCCGGCACGACGGGCGGCTGGCGCAGGTCTGCCTCACCGACGAGGGGCGGGCGCGCGTCGAGCTGATCGACCGCTGCTGGAAG
>JBFHII010000429.1:0-3177 GCA_041596535.1 Breoghania sp.
AGAACACCGGCGCGGAGACCACCGCCGAGACCGCGCCCGCCTCGGACACCTGGAACCCGGACAAGTAGAAACTGTCGGGCGTGAGCGTTTCCGCGGCGGCCGCAGCATACAGCGGCTTCAGCGCGAGACTGACCGGGTTGCCGGCGAGTTCCGGCGCTTCGACGGCACGAGCGAAGTCGTCCCCCTTGCGGTAGCTGTAGACGATGTTGCCGTCGGTATTTCCGAGCGACACGTCGTTGAACAGTCCCTGCCCGATCAGCGTGCCGATCGCTTCGTGGATGAGCTTGTGGGAGTTGGTGTAATAGTTCTTCGCTTCCGGCTCCACGAGCAGGTGGCGTTCGCCGGCCGGATGCGGGTTGTTGGCAACGAACATATCGCGCAGCTGGGCGCCCTGATTTTCCTTCAGGTTCTTCCAGCCAGCCCCCATCTTCAGAATGCTGTCCTTGGCGGCCGGCAGCGACACGAAATTGCGCACGCCGTCGCTGATCTGCTGCATGGCCAGCGACATGGATTTGCGCTTGCCGATCGTCGCGCTCGTCAGCGCCTTGTCCGCCTGCTCATTGGCGACTGAACCGGCCAACTGCGAGGCGGTCAGCACCAATGCTGAACACAGCACCACGGCGCCGGCAAAAAACAGCAGCACCAGTTTCGTTGAAAGTCGATTGCGCAGCATGGAAGCCTCCCGATTTCAGGGTTCCCAATAGCGCAACAATCGAAAACGAAGCCTTAAGAGCGCGCAAAATTGCCTGACCTTACGAGGTCGCCATCCAATTGATACAGCAAATACAATTCGCGCATCTGTGATAACGCACAAATATGTCCCCACCACACGGTTATTCCGGAGAGGAACGGCATCCCGCCAACAGCGGCACTTCAACGGCACTTACGCGCGTCTTGGGACAGCACGCCTGGGCCGCCCTCCGCAACCGCGTCAGCCGATAATCTTCGACAGCACGCCCAGGCCGATAAGGCCCGTGACGATCAGATAGATGGCCACGATAAAGCTGAGCAGGCGCGGCATCAGCAGGATCAGGACACCGGCGACGAGAGCGACAAGCGGCGCGATATGCGCGGAAGTGAGCAGCATGGAAATCTCCTAAAATTCATCGCAGCGGCGGCGGATACGCCTCAAATGTGCGCGGTCACGCGGAGGCACACCGACACGATCATGCGTGTCGTGAACCAAACTCCCGGGTGGCGAATTGGTTGCGACCGCCGGGTAAGGTCCTGACCTAGTCCGGCACCTCCTCGGAGAACAATCCCATCTGCGGCGTGGCGATGGCCTGCGGAACGGCGAGGCCGAGGTGGGCGAAGCTCTTGGGCATCAAGAGGCGGCCGCGCGGGGTGCGCTGGATGAAGCCCTGCTGCAGCATGAAAGGCTCGACGATGTCCTCGATGGCGTCGCGCGGCTCCGACAGTCCCGCGGCGATCGTCTCGATGCCGACCGGGCCGCCGCCAAAATTCTCCGCGATCATCGAGAGGTAGCGCCGGTCAAGGGAATCCAGCCCCGCCTTGTCGACCTCGAGCTGGTTGAGCGCCTTGTCGGCAATGACGGCGTCGACGGCGTCCTGGCCGGCGACAACAGCGAAATCGCGCACCCGGCGCAGCAGACGTCCGGCGATGCGCGGCGTGCCCCGGGCGCGCCTGGCGATCTCGTTGGCGCCGTCGTCGGTCATGCCGATGCCGAGAATGCGCGCGCCGCGCCGCACGATCAGTTCCAGCTCCTCGACGGTGTAGAAATTCAGCCGCGTCGGGATGCCGAAACGGTCACGCAAGGGGGTGGTCAGCAGGCCAAGGCGGGTTGTGGCCGCCACAAGCGTAAACTTCGACAGATCGATCTTTACCGAACGCGCCGCCGGTCCCTCGCCGATGATCAGATCGAGCTGAAAATCCTCCATCGCCGGATAGAGGATTTCCTCCACCGCCGGACTGAGCCTGTGGATCTCGTCGATGAACAGCACGTCGCGTTCCTCGAGATTGGTCAGCAGGGCCGCCAGATCGCCCGCCTTGGCGATCACCGGACCGGAGGTGGCGCGAAAGTTGACGCCAAGCTCGCGCGCCATGATCTGCGCCAGCGTGGTCTTGCCGAGCCCCGGGGGACCGACGAACAGCACGTGGTCGAGCGCCTCGCCGCGCGCCTTCGCCGCCTCGATGAACACCGAGAGATTGGCGCGCGCCTGGGCCTGGCCGACGAATTCGCTGAGCGCCAGCGGCCGCATCGAGCCATCCGGCTCGTCACCGCGCTCGCGGGGGGTGACGACGCGATCATCGCTCATTGCGACAGTTCCTTCAGCCCGAGGCGAATGAGCGTGGCGGTGCCGGCGTCCTCACCGGCGCTGCGTTGCGCGGCGGCGACGGCCGCAGCCGCCTGCGGCTCGCCATAGCCCAGATTGACCAGCGCGGACACCGCGTCGGCGACCGGGCGCGAGGCGGTCTTGTCGGCGATCTCGGACGCCAACTGCACGGTGCCGGTGTCCGCATCCGCGAAAGCCGGCGCCTTGGACTTGAGCTCGGTGACGATACGCTCGGCAACCCGTTTGCCCACGCCCGGCGCGCGCGAAATCGTCGCCTTGTCCTGAAGCGCGATGGCATTGGCGATCTCGCCGGGCCTGAGGATGCCCAGGATGCCGAGCGCCACCTTGGCGCCGACGCCCTGCACGGTCATCAGCATGCGGAACCATTCGCGCTCCAGATCGGAGGCGAAGCCGAACAGCCGGATCTGGTCCTCGCGCACGAAAGTCTCGATCGACAGCACGGCGGCCTCGCCCACCGGCGGCAGGCCCTGCAGCACGCGCGCCGGGCACTGCACATGGTAGCCGACGCCATGGACGTCGAGGATCACGAAATCCTCGCCGTAGCTGTCGATGACGCCCTTGAGTTTGCCGATCAAGCCCCTGCCCCCGTCATCGATGAACTCTGTTTCATTGCCCGATCCTCTCCGCCAGACGCGCATGCGCCGCGGCGGCCCCGCGATGTTGCGCGTGACAGATGGCAATGGCCAGCGCATCGGCCGCGTCGTCTGAATTGAACGTCGCTTTCGGCATCAGGATCTTCACCATCATGCGGATCTGCTTCTTGTCGGCATGCCCCGCGCCGACGACCGTCTTCTTGACCAGGTTGGGCAGGTACTCGCCGACGACCAGCCCGGCGATGGCCGGCACCAGCATGGCAATGCCG
>JBFHII010000430.1:0-3143 GCA_041596535.1 Breoghania sp.
AAAGGCCCCGCTGATGCGGGGCCTTTTTTGGAAGAAATTGGTCCTGGTCTAGTTCAGCGAATACCGCACGCCGAGCTTGAGGTCGTGCGAGTAGAGGTCGTTGAACTTGAACCCGTCATTGGGAATGTCGAAGGCCGGGTCGTCGTTCTGCAGAACACCGGTCTGCCCGTGGCCGAGCGACACGAAGCTGTATCCCAGATCGATCGTCATGCGGTCAGTGGCCTTGATGCCGATGCCGGTGTGCAGGGCCCAGGCGAAGTTCCACTTGGTCTCTTCGTCTGCGTAGGCGCCGCCGCCGTTGATGATGTTGATGTCCCGGAAATTCGAGATGGTGTTGCGCGATGCGCCGATACCCGCACCGACATAGGGCGTGATGCCGTAGAAGGTGCCGACGTCTGCATACGCGTTGGCAAGGAACAGCCATTCGGACTTCTTGGCGCGGAAATCATTGGTCGTGACGTCGACGCCGTCGTCGACCCAGTCAAGCGCCTCGAAATCGGACTTGCCGCGATATTCGACGGTCAGATCGCCGCGCAGGTAGTCGTTGAACTGATAGCCGATGCCACCGCCGAAGATCGGCGCGGAGCTGAAGCCGCCGCTGTCATGCCATCCGTAGTCGGCAACGCCCGGCTCGAGATAGAGGCTCGACGTCAAACCGTCGAAGTGCTGGTTGCTCATGCCGATGTGGCCGCGGATGTACCAGCCGCCAACCACCGGCGGCGGCGGGATGTCGACCGGCGGCTCATAATAGTCTGCGGCAATCGCCGGACCAGCAACGCCGGCCAGCAGCGCGGCAAACAGTGCCTTCCTTGCGAAATCAAACATGCTCGTCACCCCTGAATAGAATCGGGACACTTCTCGTCCCGAACTCGATTGAACTCGTTAGGGATAATGAAGTGGAAAAGTTAAGGGCCACTTAACCCTGTCGCTTAACCAAGAAATGCTTGCAGGCCATGGTGTTGCTGATCCGCGAGCGGCAGGATCCGCCGGCGCCGGAGACGCCGGGACGAAGCGCAAACAATCTTGCCGGCGGCGTGCGAAGTCCTTGGCGCGGAGGCCTAGGAGGCCTATATCTGCAGCGACGATCTGTGCTTCCCGGCAGGAAATCATATTCCCCGGGGCCTTATTGATCCCTAGGGAGCTGTCCCTGGCCGGGCCCGTGGGCTCGGACATACGGCGCCCACCTACTTTGTAGGTTCCCGGGATCGCTTTTCCACCGGTTGTGTGGATCGTCACTTCGCAAGGCGCCAAAGGGTTCGGAGCGTCCGCTGCGGTATTCCCCCTCGATCATCCTGCTATTGTCGCCGCATGACTTCTGTCAAAGAGCTGAAACGTGATCTGCGCAAGCAGGCGCTGGCCCGGCGCGACGCACTCGACGCCTTCTGGCGCATCGAGGCCTCGCTCGAGATGGCCGACATGGCACGAGACGGAATTCCGGTCGACGCGACTTCGGTTGTCTCGGGGTTCTGGCCGATGCGGTCTGAGGTCGACGTGAGACCGTTGATGTTCGGTTTGCGAGAGCGTGGCGCAAGGCTGTGCCTGCCGGCCATCATCGACAAGACCACCATCGTCTTTCGCGAACTGGTCCGTGGCGCGGCACTGGTCGACATGGGATACGGCACGGCCGGACCGGGCGCGGAGCATGCCATCCTCGATCCATCGGTGATGCTGGTGCCGCTGGCAGCGTTCGACGCGCGGGGGCATCGCATCGGCTACGGCGCCGGCTATTACGACCGGGCCATCGCCACACTGGCCGGGAAGGGGCTGTCGCCGCGCCTGATAGGCATCGCCTTCGATTGCCAGGAGGTGCAGCGGGTCCCGGAAGAGCCGCACGACGTCATCATTCCCGAAATCCTGACCGAAACCGGCTTGCGTCGTTTCGAAGCGCCCCTATAGAAGGACCATGCGGCTTCTCTTCCTCGGCGACATGGTCGGAAAATCCGGACGGACGGCGGTGTGGGAGCAGCTTCCCGGGCTGATTTCGGACTTCCGACTCGACTTCGTTATCGTCAATGGCGAGAACGCGGCGGGCGGCTTCGGGATCACCGAAGAGATCTTCCGCAACACGATCGAAGCGGGCGCCGACGTCGTCACCACCGGCAACCATGTCTGGGATCAGCGTGAGGCGCTGACCTTCGCGCCGCGCGAAGAACGCTTCCTGCGTCCCGCCAACTACCCCAAAGGGACGCCCGGTCGCGGCTCCGGCGTCTTCATGGCACGCAACGGCGCACGCGTGCTGGTTGCCAACATCATGGGCCGGGTGTTCATGCACCCAGAACTCGACGATCCGTTCCATTGCGGCGAACGCGAACTGGCGGCGGCACCGCTCGGCGACCAGGTCGACGCGGCGGTGATCGATTTTCACGCCGAAGCGACGTCGGAAAAGATGTGCTTTGCCCATTTCGTCGACGGCCGCGCCAGCCTCGTCGTCGGCACGCACACGCATCAGCCGACCGCCGACCACCAGATACTGAACGGCGGAACCGCATATCTGACCGACGCCGGCATGTGCGGCGACTACGATTCATCGCTTGGCATGGACAAGGAAGAGCCGCTCAACCGGTTCCTCTCCAAGGTACCAAAGGGTCGCTTCGAGGCGGCCAACGGACCGGCGACGATCTGCGGCCTGGGGGTAGACATCTCGGACAGGACCGGTCTGGCCGAGAGGGTCGCGCCATTTCGCCGCGGCCCGCGGCTGGAGGAAACGGAACCAGCGTTCTGGTCATGACGTTGACCTTCGCCTGCTACAAACCTAACTCTGCCTGACATTTCCCCGGACGACCCGAGAGAGCCGCCCACATGATCGAGTTCCTTGCGCCGCATTTCCTCTGGACCGGTGACCCGACAGCCTGGGTCGCCCTTTTTACGCTGGTCGTGCTCGAGATCGTGCTCGGCATCGACAATCTGATCTTCATATCGATCCTGACCAACAAGCTGCCCAAGGAGCAGCAGGCCCGGGCGCGCAGGCTGGGCATCAGCGCGGCGCTCATCATGCGGCTTGTCCTGCTTGCGACGATCTCCTTCATCGTGCAGCTGACCGCGCCGCTGTTCACCCTGTTCGACCACGGTTTCTCCTGGCGCGACCTGATCCTCATAGCGGGTGGCCTGTTCCTGGTGTGGAAGGCCACGAAGGAGATCCATCA
>JBFHII010000431.1:0-3117 GCA_041596535.1 Breoghania sp.
CGGGTCATGCTGGCAGCGGTGGCGACGGATGAACCGCAGATCGCGCCAAACGCCCCCGAGGCCGCGATCGTCGCGACGCCCAGGCCGCCGCGCAGTCCCGACAGCAGCACGCGGGCAGCGTTGAACAGTTCCGCCGACATCCGCGACCCGGTGGCGATCTCGCCCATCAGGACAAACAGCGGGATGACCGAAAGATTGTAGTTGGAGGCGACGTCGAACACCGTGGTCCCCGCCACGAACTTTGCCGACATCACCGAGTTCAGCAGGATGTTGCCACCCACGCCGACCACCGACAGGGCAAGCCAGACGGGCTGGCGCAAAAACAGCATCGCCAGCATCAGCGCGATGCCGGATAATCCGATTACGAATGGTGTCACAGTTCACCCTCCTCACTCGGGCGGGCGGGTGCGCGGACGACCGCCGCACGCAACTGGAGGAGGTAGGCCCAGAAAATGCCGACGAGGCCGGCAAAGGCCACGACCCAGAGCGGCCATTTCGGAATGCCGAGCTCCAGCGACCGTTCACCCCACATCCAGGCGTCCGTCGCGGGTTGGATCATCGCCCACCCGAAGAAGGCGAACAGGATGACCCCGGTCAGCGCGGCAACGATGGCGAGCAGCCTGAGCCAGGCTGGCGGCAACACCGCGTCGATCAGGTCGATCAGGATTTCGCCACGCTGGGCGACCACGGGTGCGATGCCGAACATGGTCATCACGAGCAGCGAGATGCCGACCACATCATAGGCGCCCTGGACCGGCGTGTTGAAGATCGCGCGCAACACCACATCGCACACCACCACCAGCATCATGGCGACGAGCGCGATGCCGGCGACGGCATGCATTGCGCGGGTAACGCGGTCGCCGGTTTCGTCATTTTCGGTCATCGTTTGGAAACTCGGTTGGAGCGGCCCGCCAGAATTGGCGGGCCGCGCACAATTCAGCGGGTCAGCGGGTGTATGCCTCGAAGAAGGCCGGAGCCTTCTCGCCGGCATTGGCGACACCCTGGTCGACGATGGCCTTGAAGGTGCCCTTCAGCCCGTCGATACCAGCCTGGTCGAGCGTGACGATCTTGACGCCCGCATCGACCATGTACTGACGGCCTTCCGCCTCGCCCTCGTCCCACTGCTTGCCGAACCACTCGGCGCGGTCCGGACCCGTGGTCTCGTCGATGATCGCCTGCTGCTCCGGCGTGAGACGCTGGTAGGTCGCCTCGCTCATGACGACGGCGAAGGTCGCCGAGGCAAGCCCGGGCTCAAGCGTGTATTCCGTCACCGGACCATGATCGAATGCCTTGTTCGCCTCGAACGGGAACGTCACGCCATCGACGACGCCCTTGGCCATGGCGTCACCGGCCTCCGCCGGCGGAACCGGCACCGGCGACGCGCCCAGCGCCTCGATGATCTGCTGCCAGGTCGAGCCGGCGTAGCGAATGCGCAGGCCGCGCAGATTGTTCAGATCGCTGGGATCGGTCTTGGCGAGGCTGATCTTGAGCGGCGACGTGACGGCCATCCAGAGGATCCGCGTGCCCGGATGTTCGGCCGCGAGGTATTCCGGGGCCAGTTCGGTCAAGCGGCGGGAGGTGACGGCGCTGTTGTCTCCCGCAGACGGATGGGTGAGCGGCAGGCCTGCAAGCTCCGTCAGCGGAAAGCGTCCGGGTGTCAGCGTGTGCAGGAAGATGGCGATGTCCGCTCCGCCGGAGGTGACGATATCGAATTGGCGCGGCGGCGGGCCGAGCTGGCTGGCGGGATAGACCTCCACATCCAGTTCGCCACCGGACTTCTCGTTGATTTCCTTGCCCCAGGCCTTGATCGCGTTCACGAAGGTATGAACCGGCGGCAGGAACGTCGTGACCCGCAGCGTCTCCGCCGTCGCGGGCACGGTCATCAGCCCGGCGACCAGCGCGGCCGCCGTGAATTTCAATGAATGCTTCAACATCTGCTCTTCTCCCTGTAACGCGGCAGGTCCCCCCTCGCCGCTCCCGTCTCCGCCCCACTGCCACGGACAGGGTTGCCAGAACTCGGGCAACCGTCCGTCGCAGCGCGGCAAACTCCTTCCAACGGGCCAAGCCGGCGGCGGATATCAGGTCAGCGTGGCCCGCAAGGGTCCACGCTCTGATCCGTTCGGCAAAGGCGTCCGTCGATCTCCCTACCTCCAGCCAGGCTGTGAATGCGGACCCATCTCCCGCCCAACAAGCGAGAGGGGCCAGGACGGTTCGGGCGGTCGTTCCTCGCGACCGGCGCCATGGAGGCGCGAACCTTCTGCGGGCAGGTGCCCGCCGGCTGGCATTAAAGCGCCGGCATCAGAAGTTCACCCTGTCGCCCCCCTTCAGGCCCAGCAACTCACGCGCTTCATCCGGCGTCGCAACTTCACTACCAAGATCTTCGACGATTCGGCGAATTTTCTGAACCTGTTCAGAATTCGACTTCGCCAGCACGCCACGGTTGATGAACAGGCTGTCCTCCAGCCCGACACGGACATGCCCGCCCATCTGGCTCGCCGTCGTGGCCATCGGGATCTGCGCCGCGCCGGCGGCCAGGATCGACCAGCGATAATCATCGCCGAACAGCTTGTCGGCGGTCTTTTTCATGAACACGAGATTGTCGATGTCGGCACCGATGCCGCCAAGGATGCCCATCACGAACTGGATGAAGATCGGCGCCTTGAAGAGCCCGCTGTCGACGCAGAACTTCAGATTGTAGAGGTGGCCGACGTCGTAGCACTCGTGCTCGAACTTGATGTCGTGGGGAGCCAGCGTTTCCGCCGCCTCGCGGATGTCGCGGAAGGTGTTGCGGAAGATGTTGCCGTCGGACCCTTCGACATAATCCTTCTCCCAGTCGAACTTCCATTCGTCGAAACGCTTGGCCAGCGGATGGAACGAGAAGTTCATGCTGCCCATGTTCATCGAGCACATTTCGGCCGAGAACGTCGCCGCGGGCTTGATCCGGTCCTGGATCGACAGCGTCAGGGAGCCGCCGGTGGAGATATTCACCACCGCGTCCGAGGCCTGCTTGATGCGCCCGAGAAAGGGCCGGAAATCGTCCGGATTGACCGACGGCGCGCCGGTCTCATTGTCGCGCGCGTGCAGATGCAGAATGGACGCGCCAGCCTCGGCCGCATC
>JBFHII010000432.1:0-3116 GCA_041596535.1 Breoghania sp.
GTCCGACCCTGACGCTGCCAGAGGCGCGCCGGCTGACGCCCGATGCCATTTTTCTGCCGCCCGCGCGCAAGGGCGATATCGCCCGGGCAATCACCGAACATGCGCCGCGCGTCATCGGACTCATCGACGGGCACTTCGAGCAGACACCCGCGATCTGGCACAAGGAAATCCTGTGGGCACTGGATCAGGGTATCGAGGTCTGGGGGGCCGCGAGCATGGGCGCCTTGCGGGCCTGCGAGCTGCGCCAGTTCGGCATGCGCGGGATCGGCAAGATCTTCCAGGCCTATGCCGAGAACCGGTTCCCGCCGTTTGCGGGCCCGTTCGAGGATGACGACGAGGTTGCCGTGGTGCACGGGCCGGAGGATGCGGCCTATCTCTCCACCGACGCCATGGTCGACATTCGTGCCACGCTGGCAGCCGCCGAAGCCGATGGGGTGATCGATGCCGACATCCGTGACGCGCTGGCCGGCATCGCCAAGGCCATGTTCTACAAGCGCCGGACCATGGCCGCCATGCTGTCCGCGGCCACGCAACAGGGCATCGACCCCTCGATTCTCGCCGCATTGAGCGACTGGCTGCCCCACGGCCGCGTGTGGCAGAAGAAGGCGGACGCCGAAGCGCTGCTCCTTGCGCTTGCGCGCGACCCGGCGCCACGGCCGCGGCCGGTGTTCCACTTCGAGCGCACCCTGATCTGGACGCAATCCGGTCTCGAGCCGCCGTTTGATGCCACAACCGAGACCGCGATGGACGATGCCGCCGGTGGAGGCATCCGATGAGCGCCTTCTCGCTCGATCGTCAGTACCGGCGGACCGGAACGCGGTTCAAGCTCTATGTCCAGTCACCGGCCTGCAAGAGCTTCCCCGAGCCGGAAACCGTCTGGGTCTCGTCAAGGGCGGGTACACTGGCGCCCGGGCCGTCCGACAAGCGCATGCATGTGGTCGCCGCTCGCAACAAGAAGCATTACGAGGACGAGGACAAGCCGCCCTACACGGGCGCCGCGGCCCCCGGCGTGCGCACCAATCGGCTGGGCCACTTCGATCACCTCAAGCCATCGGACCCCGGTTTCCCGGCAGCGCACATGTTCGGGGCCGTCAGGCGGGTACTCGACGTTTGGGAGACCTATTTCGGAGGTCCCCTGCCCTGGCACTTTCAGTGGAGCTTCAAAAACCTGGAAATGATTCCCTGGGTCGACTGGAACAATGCCCATTTCGGCTGGGGCTTCATGGAGCTTGGTCATGGCGGCAAGGCCGGCAAGCTCGACGATCTCGCATATTGCCTCAATTTCGACGTGCTGGCGCATGAATGCGGCCACGCGCTGGTCTATTCGACCGTCGGAATCCCGGAGCCCGAGAAACTGACCACCGAGTACCGCGGCTTCCACGAATCCGCCAGCGACATGGTCGCGCTGCTCTCCGCGCTGCATTTCGACAGCCTGATCAGGCACGTCCTGGAAAAGAGCCACGGCGACCTCTACGCGGCGAACGAGATGAACCGCATCGGCGAGACGTCCGAGACGGAACAGATCCGCATCGCGTCCAACACCATGACGATGGACGACGTCATCGATACGTCCATTCCGCCGCAGGAGGCGACCGGCAAACAGGTGCACGCACTCGGACAGCCGATGACCGGCGCCCTGTTCGACATCCTGGTGGAACTCTATCAGAAGCGTCTCGTCGCCCGTGGCCTGATGTCCGAGACGTATGCGGCGATGTCGCGCTCGGTTGAAACCACGGGCGAGCCGGACCCGGCGGCGCATCAGGCGCTGGTTGCGTCCTACCGGCGTCACCCGGAGAAATTCGCCGACGCGTTGCGCGAAGCCCGTGACATGCTCGGCCGCCGGCTGGCGCGCTGCTGGCATCAGATCGATCCGCAGAACCTCAGCTATGCGAAGGTGGCGCGGATGCTGCTGCTGGCGGATCACCAGATCAGCGGCAATGCGCATCAGGAGGTGATTACGGATTGTCTGCGGTGGAGACGGATCTTTGTCGGCTAGGAACATCTGTCCGCGTGACCATGCCGTGGCTCCTCGGAGTACCGGTGGCCGTTCCTTCGGACAGCGTACCGGCTGAATCCACTGTCACCCGTCTTGCGTCGCATGCGGGCGTTCAGGACGGCGACATTACTTGAGTTGCGTACGGCGCGCCTTGTATATTGGCATTTTAACGGAAAGTAATTTTCTTCAGGTGGGGATGGGACATGACGGACCTTATCGACAACTTCGGCGCAGTCCTTTACGGGCGGATTATCGACGGCATGACGATCCGCAGCGACGCCCTGAACCGCCGCGCGCGCACGGCGATTCCAGGCGCGGATGATGCGGCAACGAACGGCAAGACCGATGGCCTTGCACAGTTCGCCTATATCCACGGCATCCAGCTTGGCGACCAGAAGCATCAACTCTTCGAACCGTGCATCGTCGCTGTCAGCGCCGATGGCGCGAGCATGGTCGACGAGGCTGACTGGAGCGCCTTTGCGAGCCTCAAGGCCAAGGAAAGCCTGGTCAAGGTGGCGGGCTCCGGCAAGGACAAGGTCAAGGTCATCGGCGCGAATGGCGCCGTGCGTGATGCGGGAGCCAACGCAGAACTCGCCGCCGGAGAACGCTTTCTGTGGGAAAAGGTCATCGAGCGGGAGGATACCGGGTTTCGCAAATGGGAGGTCTCCGTCGACGATCCCCTGACCGCGTTTGCGGAAACCGACACCACCGCGCTCGGCCTTGTCGACTTCGACCTCGATCTCGATGATATCGACGCCCTGGACGGCATCGATCCTCTGGACGACGACGCGTCGGCCGACGGATTTCCCTTTGGCATGATGCCCGACGACATCATGCCTGGTGCCATGATGGGAGGCATGCCAGGCGACATGGCGTCCGGTGGCGGGTTCTCGCTGCGCGGCCCGGACGGACGCCTGTATTTCGTTCCCGGCGATCTTTCCGGCTATGAGATCGTTGAGGACGGTGCCAAGGAAAGCATCATGCTCGCCGATGGTATCGACCGTCCGGATCTGCAGTTGCGCGAAGTTGCGCCTGAGGAACCAACATCGCCTCCGCAAGGGCCTGAGAGCCGGGCGATGATGCAAAGCCGCGCGATGATGCAAAGCCGAGCCATGATGCA
>JBFHII010000433.1:0-3106 GCA_041596535.1 Breoghania sp.
ACAGCATCGCACCCGCCGGCGTGCAGGGCACCAGCCCCGTTTCGCTGTCGCCGGAAAACAGCTTACCGACGTTGTTCACGTGCAGTCCGTCAACGTCCTTGCCCGGATCGATCGACTGGGTGATGGACAGTTCGTCGAGATGTTTGGGAAGCGGCAGCTGAACGAGAATGCCGTGAACCGTCGGGTCCGCGTTGAGCTGGCCGACGAGCGCCCGGAGTTGCTTCTGGGTGGTGTCGGCGGGCAGCGCATGCTGAACCGAATGGAAGCCGCAGGACTTGGCCATCCGCGTCTTGGAGCGGACGTAAACCTGGCTTGCCGGATCCTCGCCAACGATCACCACCGCGAGACCGGGCGTCACCCCGCGCGTGGCCTTGAGCTCCGCCGTCGCCTTGCCGACAGTGTCGATGACCCCTGCCGCGATTGCCTTTCCGTCCAGTACCGTCGCCATTCCCCGGCTCCCAATAAAACCTGCCGCAACCTATCCCACGCGCTTCCCGCCAACGCTACCCGCACCGCGGGGAAAAACATTCGCGGCGGCCGTTGGGCGTCACCCGGTTGTGGATATGCGTGGGATCGGCACGGCCGCCACGATTGTTCGATCAAATCCCGCAGTCACGGGCCGGCTTCAGCCACGCTGGGGATAGGAGATGATCGACAGATAGCGGATGGGAAACTCCAGAAGCTCCTCCGGGCCATGCCGCGCATCGGCATCGAAAAACAGGCTGTCACCGGCCTGCATGGTGAAAAGCTGATCCCCGTGGCGGTACACGACCGCCCCTTCCAGCATGTAGAGAAACTCCGTGCCTGCGTGCTGGAAAGCCGGAAAGATGTCCGATTCAGCCGTGAGCGTGATCAGATAGGGTTCCACCACCACCCCGGAGGTGTTGTTCTCGATGTGGCCGAGCAGGTTGTAGTGATGCCCGGCACGCGTGCCGCGGCGCTCTATCTCGACCCCCTCGCCCGCCTTCACGAAGACCGCGTTCCGCGCCTCCTCATAGCGCTTGAAAAGATCGGTCAGCGGCACGCCGAGCGCACGCGACAAAGACTGGAGCGTGGTCAGCGACGCGGAGGTGATGCCGTTCTCGATTTTCGACAGCATGCCGACGGAAATCCCGGTCGCGGACGCGAGGTCGGCCACCGTGATGCCGAGCTTCTTGCGGAAGGCCCGCACCTCGTGACCGATGGCAATTTCGAGATTGTTCTCGCGCGGCTCGCGCAGGGCATGCGGATCCTGTCCCAGCGCCGGAGCAATCCTGTCCGGACCAGCCTGCGGCGCCGCGTGCCGTTCCGGCGACCTCCCGGCGGCCGCGGCACCGGCGCCGTCAACGGACGGTTTTTCTGCGTCTGATTGGTCGCCTTTCGCACCGATCGACATGCCTGTTCTCTCCCTGGCCAGGGCCCCTGGCCTCCCCCGGCGCCCCGTGCGGGATACACCCTCAGTGAACAATCCTCAACCTTGAGGAAATAATTCGCCGGGATACATGGGCGCGACCGGCCGCGTCAGGCACGGCACGGCGAGAAGAAACCCCGACCGCAAGCGCGGCCTTGGAAGGCGCGTTCGGCCGGCACCCGGGTGGGGCTCAGGCCCGTCGCAACACGATCGTGACGGGCCGAAACGACCCGGCACAGTCAACGCTCGATGACGACATCGCTGGTGGGTTTGGAGCAGCACAACAGGACCTGCCCCTGGTCGATCTCGCGCTGGCGGATGCCACCGCCATGCTTCATGTCGACGGTGCCGGAGACCATGCGGCTCTTGCAGCTTCCGCACAGCCCGCGGGTACACGACGAGGGCAGCCGCAGGCCCGCGGCCCGCGCCGCATTCAGGATCGTCGTATCCGGGCCGCATTCCAGAACGCGGCCGCTGAGTGCGAATTCCACGCGGAAGGAATCGCTGGCGGCTTCCGTCACCTCGGGCGCCGCCACGTCCACGTCCACCGCGTCCAGCTCGTTGAAATCGAAGCTTTCCTGGTGATAGCCGGTCATGTCGTAGCCGATCTCCACCAGCATGGCGCGCACCGCGGCCATGAACGGCGCGGGGCCGCAGCAGTAGATCTCGCGCTCCATGATGTCGGCCGCGATCAACTGCAGCATGGTACGCGAGACGCGCCCCGTCAGACCGGACCAGCTTTTCTCGCCCGCCACCGTCTCGCACACATGCGCCAGCCGCATGCCCGGCGATTGGCGCGCCATCATGTCCAGTTCCTGACGAAAGATGATGTCGTGCGGACTGCGCGCGGCATGCACGAAGATCAGGTCACGATCCTCGGCAAGGTCGGCGGACGTCCGTGCCATCGACATCAGCGGCGTGATGCCGCTGCCGGCGGACAGGAGCAGCCACTTGGCCCGCAGCGCAGGCTTGGGCGTAAAGTCCCCCATCGGTCCGACCGCGTGAATTTCGACACCCGGGAGCAGATTGTCGTGCAGCCAGTTCGACACCTCCCCGCCCGGCACGCGCTTGACCGTGATCGCGACGCGGAAGGGCTGCGCGGCGGACGCCGAGATCGTGTAGCAGCGGTTGAAAACCTTGCCGTTGATCGGCAGGTCGAGCGTGAGGAACTGTCCCGGCCGAAACCGGAACAGGCACGGCTGGCGCGCCGAGAACACGAAGGTTTTCACGTCGTGCGTCTCATCCCGCACCTGGCGGCAAACCAGCACGTCGTCGACGTCGGGATCCCATTCGGGCAACGACGCCTCATTGCCGTCGGTCACCGTCAGATCGGGCTTCCAGAGCATTGCCATTTATCCTTTCACGGCCCGGCCCTTGACGGTGCGCCCGGCACGACGCGGGGAACCGACGTCATTCCGCGGCGACCCGGTCCGGCGCGGCCAGCAAATGATCGGACAGCCGGGCGATGTACCATTCGCAGAATTTCTCGACGAAACCTTCGGTGAAGCGCGAATAGGGACCCGGTTCGTAGCCCGGCTGCTCGACGCCGGCCTGTGCCATGGCCACCAGATCATTGTCCTGCTGGTTGGTCATCAGCCAGACCTTGGTGAGGTTCTCGAGATCGTAGTCGCGGCCGGCGACCGCATCCTTGTGCACCAGCCAGTTGGTGCGCAGCAGGGTCTGATCGGGGCCCATCGGCAGCACCGAGAAGGTCAC
>JBFHII010000434.1:0-3101 GCA_041596535.1 Breoghania sp.
CCACTGCCGCGCGGGACCGCGCCCGGGATTGTTCACATCTGGGTATTGTTCACATCTGGCAAACAAACTGTCGCGGATTGCCGCCTTCCTCCGAACGGCATGTGACCTATCTTGTCGGCAACGGTTCAACCAAAGGAGTGACCCCATGACCCATCCCGTCAACGGCCTGCATCATGTCACAGCCATCGCGTCCTCCGCCCAGGGCAACCTGGATTTCTACGCCAAGGTGCTCGGTCTCCGCTTCATCAAGAAGACGGTGAACTTCGACGATCCCGGCACCTACCACCTCTACTACGGCGACGAGCATGGCCACCCCGGATCGGTGATGACCTTCTTTCCCTGGACGGAGCTGCCGCGCGGCCGTGCGGGAACCGGCGAGGTCGGCATCACCCAGTTTTCCGTTCCGGAGGGCTCGCTGGATTTCTGGGCACAGCGGCTTGACGCCCACGGCGTGAGCGCGGCGTCGCGCGAGACCGTGCTCGGCGACGAACGGATCGTCTTCGACGATCCCGACGGCACCCGGCTGGCGCTGGTGGAGCGCACCGGGGACACGCGCGCACCATGGCTGGCGGACGGCATTGGCGAGGATGCTGCCATCCGGGGCTTTCTCGGCGTGACGCTGGTGCTCGGCGAGGCGGAGGCCACGGCGGCAATTCTCACCGGCCTGATGAATTATCGCGAGACACGCCGCGACGGTGCCCTGAGGCGCTTGCAGAGCAACGGCGACAGCGCCGCCGGCATCGTCGACATCATCACCGCGCCGGAACTCTCCCCCGCCCGGCAAGGTGCCGGCCGGGTGCATCACGTGGCCTTCAGCGTGCCGGGCGTCGCGGACCATAAAGCGATCCGCACGCGACTTGCCGAGGCCGGAATCAGCGTGACGCCGCAGATCGACCGCGACTACTTCATGGCGATCTATTTCCGCACCCCGGGCGGCGTGCTGTTTGAAATCGCCACGGATGAGCCCGGTTTCACCAGGGATGAGCCGCTGGAAAGCCTGGGGCAGTCCCTGTGCCTGCCGGCCCAGCACGAAGCCTTGCGCACACAACTCGAACGCGACCTGCCGCCCTTGACGACGTGATGCCGGCCTCGCTGTCTAGAAGAGAAAGCGCTCTTTCTCGGTCAGTGCGAGAAGAAAGCGGTGTCCGTTGAGATAATCGCGTTGCGCCTGGCGCATCTCGATGTCCTCGGCGGATTCGAGGCGGCGCAACCGGTCGTCACCGGTGCCCGGGCGGCACCAGACACAGGTGTTGTCGGGCTGGCCATCCAGTGTCGACCAGAAGAATTTATGCAGTGCGTCCGCGTCGTTGATCATCGGCATTTCCGCGCTGCCGGGATTGCAGCTCCCGCCCAGCTTGCCGATGCGCCGCGCCTGTCTGCGGCATCCCCAGCGCTGCGGCTGGCGGAACAGCACCGACACCCCCTGCGAAATCGGCTCCTCCAGGGCATCGACGAGCACGCGCGCCACACCCGGCTTGCGGTCGAGCCCGTCATGCAGGGCAACGAACGCCGGCTGCGTTCCGTAGAACTCCACGAAGCGGTCGAACTGGGCACGGATTTCCAGGCCGAGAATTTCATCCGGCAACAGCCCGAGGCGGCCGCGCCGCGCATAGTAGCCCGGTGAGGGAAAGCGGTTTCCGAAGATTTTCCGCGCGCTGCCCGACACCGGTTCGTAGGCGCCACTGAGGACCAGCGTCAGCCCCACGGGCGTGCGGCCGCCCGCCTGCTCCACGCAGTCGCGCAACGGCATGAACTCGCGCGACCACAAATCGGAAACGACCAGACAGCCCACCGCCGACATCCGATGCGCGGACACGAGATCGCGGATCGCACGGTCGACACCGAAGGCGAGGCCATAATCGCTCGCCGTCAACACGATGCGCTTCATGGTCATGCAAACAGTCCCCCACCCCGAATGCGCCGCGGATCACGCCACGGCGCACCCCACTCGATACGTCAATTCGCAAACACAGGAAAGAGCGGATCGAGCGGCGATGCCGCAGCACCCTCAACGCGATAGACCCGGATCTCCTCCAGCGGCACGCCGCGCACGCGTCTCACCAGGACCTTGAGCGGCGTCACATCGGCGAAGCGGTCCGACAGCGTGGCCGAAGCGTCGCGCCGCGCGACCGACACATATAGAGCGGGCCGGCGCAGCAGCGCGGCGTCGGGTTCCGGTGCCATGGCATAGCGGATGCGCTCGGTGAGCGAGATCACCGGCAGATCCGTGTGCCGCAGGGCGAAGGCCAGTTGTCCCGTCATGCCGTAGGATGTCGTGGCGACCCAGGCCGCGCCGCTTTGCTCGCCAAGCGTCACGAGTTCGGAGGCGATCTCTTCCCAGCCGCGTGTCTGAAAGCTGGGATCCTTGCGCGCCGGCGCGCCGCTGATCGGCCAGACGGCATGGACGTAGAAGACAAGCGACAGGATCACGCCGACCGGCACGGCCCAGGTGCGGCAGATCCGCAAGAGCTTGCCAATGGAGCTTTTCGGCGCGTCGACCCCCGCCACCACGCCGCTCGCCACCAGAACGGCGGCGGGCAACAGCGGCGCCGGCCAATTGGCCTGCACGCGGGCATGGAAGGCATGCACGCACAGATAGGCGAGAAACGGCGCCGTGGTCAGCAGCAGCAGCGAAGCGACCGGGTCACGGCGCAGCGCCGTGCGCTTGGCCGCGCATCCGAATCCGATCAGCGCGGGCACTGCCACCAGCGGATTGAGCAGGCCGATTTCCGCGCCGATGAACTCGAAGATGTACTTGAAGGTCCAGCCATGCGGCACGGCGCGGCCGAACTGCTTGACGAAGGAGGCCCACTCATGCGCCGCGTTCCACCAGATCACCGGAATGCAGATCAGCACCGCGATCAGCCCGCCCGTCCAGAGCTGCCAGGTGGCGAAGGCCTTGCGCGCCCGCGGCACCCAGACCAGCCACAGAACGATGCCGACGCCCAGGAACAGCACGGAGTATTTCGACACCAGCCCGAGACCGGCGAAGAGCCCGACGGCGAGCCACCAATTGGCATTGTCCGAATGCAGCCACTCGGCCAGCGCCCAGATCGTCAGCCCCCAGAACAGCACCGAGGGCGCATCGGGCGTGGTGATCA
>JBFHII010000435.1:0-3099 GCA_041596535.1 Breoghania sp.
GCAGTTCGCGCAAACCGCATTTTCCCAGGCACCGGCCATCGTTGACTGCACGCTGGAAAACGGCACCGAAACGCATTGCTACGAATTCACCGTCGGCTATCAGCCTGTAGGGCTGAAGATCGGGCCGTTCTGTCCCACGACGCTTGACGAGACCGGGGGCATCTGGGACTGGGACGGCGACAAGGCGGGGCTGTATCGCCTCGACCGTGCATTCTTCGAGATGCTCGCCGAACAGGGGTACAGGTTCTACGACGCGGACGGAAACATCGCCATCAGCGATCCGGGAAGCGGCGAGCGGCCGCGGGTCGATCATGCCTGCCTGATGGCGACGCCCGATGAAAGCGTCACCATCACCATGCGCCTGCCCGTCGAGCCCGTCATGGCCGATGCGCCCTCCGATCTCGGGACGGTGGCCAAGGTCGGGGTGGCGCTGGACGGCGTGCCGATCTTTGCCGATGCGCCCTCGGTTCTGGACACCGGCCACCTGCCGGCGCTGGATGTCTGCGGCGGCCATATCGATCCCGGCGGCTGGTATCACTGGCACGCCACCGCAACCGACGTGGATACCGTTCTGGCGACCGAAGGGGTCGCGGCCGATTGCGCGCTTGCCCAGGATGCGACCGCCCCCTTCGGCTACGCCTTCGACGGCTTCCCGATGTTCGGCAGCCGCGAAGCCGACGGTGCCGAGCCTGAAGGGTTGGACGAGTGTCACGGACATGTCGGCGAAACCGCGTTTGGCCGGACGTATCACTATCACTCCGCCGCCGGGTTCCCGAACCTGCCGCCCTGCCTCGCCGGTGTATCCGCGCGGGACAATTTCTCCACCACGGCCTCTGCCGGCATCGGATCCAGGGGGGGCCGCGGTCCCGATCACGCCGGTGGTCCGCCGCCGGGGATGGACGAGGCGGCCGCGGCGCTCGGCGTCGATGTGCAAGCCCTGATGAAGGCGCTTGGCCGACCCGATCAGCGCCCCGACCTTGCCGGCGCCGCGGCGAAGCTTGGCGTGACCGAAGACGCCTTGCGGGCCGCGCTGCCGCCGAGGCGCTGACGAAAGGCAGGATGACGCCGGTGAAGGCCGCCGGGCCGCGGGTTCACCTGCCGGCTCAGCCGGTGGTAGCCGCTTCGAGGAAGCGCTTGGCCGCCTCGCCATGCTCGAACCGCAGCTTCTTCACGTCGAGGCCAACGGGCTGGCCGTCCGTGATGCGCCATTCCCCGCCCACCATCACGCGGTCGGCCTGGTGCGCCCCGCACAGCACCAGCGCGGCCAGCGGATCGCCGGCGCCGGAAAAGCGCAACTCGTCCAGGGTGAACATCGCGAGATCCGCCTGGTAGCCGGGCGCGATGCGGCCGATATCCGTGCGGCCGATGCAACGGGCCGATCCCTCCGTCGCCCAGCGCAGGACGTCGTGATGAGTGACGGCCGCAGCGCCATAGGTGAGGCGGCCGAGCAGCAGGGCCTGGCGCACGCCTTCCATCATGTTGGAATTGTCGTTGGAGGCCGAACCGTCGACGCCGAGACCGATGACCGCGCCGGCGGCCTCGAGGTCCTTGGTTTTGCACTGGCCGGAGGCGAGCACCATGTTCGACGTCGGGCAATGGCACACCCCCATGCGGTGCGCGCCGATGCGCTTGATCTCGTCGGCGTCGAAATGGATGCCATGGGCGAGCCAGACGCGGTCGTTCATCCAGCCCGTCTGTTCGAGGTAGTCGAGCGGCCGGCAGCCGAAATGGTGCAGGCAGTAGGCGTCCTCGTCGTGGGTTTCCCCGAGATGGGTGTGCAGCCGGCAATCATGTCTCTCCGAGAGCGCCGCCATGTCGACCATCAGTTGCCGGGTGACGTTGAAGGGCGCGCAGGGCGCCAGCGCGACGGTCGTATAGGCACCGTCCGACCGGTCGTGATACGTCGACAGAACCCGCTCGCAGTCGGCGACAATGGTGTCGTAGTCCTGCATCAGCCGTTCGTCGGCGATGCCGCCGCTCTTGGTGCCCAGGTTGATCGCGCCGCGCGTCAGCGCCACGCGCATGCCGAGCCTGGCGGCTTCCTCCGCCTCGATGTCGACGGCGTCGGGCATGTCCGGCGGAAAGACGAACAGATGATCGGACGCGGTGGTGCAGCCGGACATCAGCAGTTCCGTCAAGGCCAGCCGCACCGCCAGCCGGAAGCTTTCCCGCCCCAGATGGGTGCCCCACAGCGGGTAGAGCGATTTCAACCAGGGAAACAGCTCCTTGTTGATCGCCTCGGGATGCGCGCGCGTCAGCGTCTGGAAGAAATGATGGTGCGTGTTGACCATGCCCGGAATGACGACATGCCGGCTGGCGTCGAATTCCGCGTCGACCGCCGCGGACGGCCCGGAGGGGCCGACCAGTTCGGTGATCCTGCCGGCCTCGACGACAATGCCGTTTTTGGCCTCCTCGGCCATGATGGCCAGCGGGTTCCTGATCCACAGGCGCATGTCAGGTGTCCATGATGTCGGCGCTGAACAGGTCCTCGACCTTGAACGGCGTCGAGATCAGGCCGTCCTCCAGCATGTAGCGGGTGACGGTGTCGAGCAGCGGGCGGTTCTTCGCGACGCCCGTCGGCCAGTAGTCCTTGCCGAGATGCTGCTCGGTGAACAGCAGGTGGTCCATCTGCCAGGGCAGCATGGTCGACAGCGCCGCCGCCTCGAACAGGCGGCCGCGGGCGATCTCCTGGCCCTTGACGAAGGCATCGTAGAGCGCGCGGACGATGCCCGGATTGGCCTCGGCGACCGGCCGCTTGATCGCCAGCACGTGCATCGCCGGGAAGATGCCGGTTTTCTTGTAGTAGGCGATCTCCTCGCTCACCGGATCGTCGAACAGACGCCTGACCTTGTCGGAGGGCCAGGTGCTCGGTGCGCGGGCCGTGTACAGCGCGTCGATCTCGCCGGAGGCGAGAAGCTGGGCCAGCCCGGTGTCACGGCGCTCCTCGAAGGTGAAGCGATCGGGATAGAATTGCGGGTGCTCGTCACCGGTGCGCGGGCCCTCGAAGCCCGCCGTGACGTAGATCGGCGCCGTCCGCGGCAGGTCGTAATGATCCTGGAAGATGCCGCGCAGCCACACCGCCGCTGCCATGTCGAAGAC
>JBFHII010000436.1:0-3037 GCA_041596535.1 Breoghania sp.
GGCGGAACCGTGGACAGCCACAGAAAGCCCATGACGGCGGAGAAGGCGAGAACGGTCGTCACCGACGGCGGCAACAGGATGAACAGGGCGATGGCCACGGCGCGCAGGAAGTAGATCACCGACAGCATGATCTGCTTGGGATAGCGGCCTCCCAGCGCGCCGGAAACCAGCGAGCCGGCAATGTTGAACAGGCCGATCAGCGCGATCGCCCAGCCGCCCCACTTCGGATCCAGGCCGATATCGACGATATAGGGCGGCAGATGCACCGTGATGAAGGCGACGTGGAAGCCGCAGACGAAGAAACCGGCAACCAGCAGCACGTAGCTGCGGTAGCCGAAGGCTTCCAAGATCGCCTCGACCAGCGTCTGGTCCTTCTCGCCCGGATGCGCGGGCGTTGCCGGGGGCTTGCCCTTCAGCACGACTGCCAGCAGCGGAATGATGGCGAGCAACGCGCCGAGAATCACCAGCGCCTGCTGCCAGCCGTAGTTGGAAATCAGCGCCTGGCCGAGCGGCGCGAACAGGAACTGGCCGAACGAGCCGGCCGCCGTTCCGATGCCGAAGGCGATCGAGCGCTGCGCCGGGGAGACGATGCGGCCGAAGGCGGCCAGAACGATCGAGAAGGAACAGGCGGCGAGCGCCACTCCGATGCCGACGCCGGCGGACAGATGCAGCCACAGCGGGGTCGGCGCCCAGCTCATTACCACCAGCGACAGGCCGTAGATGATGCCGCCAACCGCCAGCACCCGCGCCGTGCCGTAGCGATCCGCCATGGCGCCCGCGATCGGCTGGCCGAATCCCCACAGCAGGTTCTGGATGGCGATGGAGAGCGCGAACATCTCGCGCGACCAGCCTTTTGCCTCGGTCATCGGCGCCAGGAACAGGCCCATCGCCGAACGCGGCCCGAAGGAGACCAGCGCGATCACGCAGCCGCACGCCAGGATGAACGGGACGGAGCGCCAGAACGGCACCGCGATGGAACGCGTATCAGACTGGGGCGTCGGTGTGGTCACGGCGGCGGATCTCCATGGAGGCACGGTTGCTGCGTGCGATCAGCCCCTTCTATAGGCGAGCCGAAAGATCACGAACAATGAAACTTCTTCACGCAAGACATCAACAGCGCTTATATATCCGCATCGTCAGGCGCGCGGCCCTTGGGGCGCCGGCAAATTTATTTTTCCGTTGCACACTGGCATTCACGGCTCGAAACCCCTATAAAACTCCTAGTGAGCATAAGGGAACCTCGCAGCCGGCACCATGCCGGTTATTCTAATACCCCTGTTATGCTCAAAATGAGCATATATCGGAAGGACAACCGTCATGGCGATGCTCAACGGACAGACCGAAGCACAGACCGCGACGCAGACGGCGACACTGCCCCCCCGTGCGACGAGCCGGAAAACCCCGGCCGGCGCGCATCCCGTCGCGATGCCGTCTCTGGAATACACGCCGGAGGTTGCCGCCGAGACCGCTGAGGCCTACGAGAAGGTCAAGCACATCATCCCGGCCATCGAGTGGCCCGCCTATGCGCCCTACATCTCGGCCATCAACAAGCTGAAGAAGCAGCGCAACGCGGTCATCCTGGCGCACAACTACATGACGCCGGAAATCTTCCACGGTGTCGCCGATATCGTCGGCGACAGCCTGCAGCTGGCCAAGGAAGCCGCCAAGTCGGAAGCCGACGTGATCGTCCAGTGCGGCGTGCACTTCATGGCCGAGACGTCGAAGCTGCTCAACCCGGACAAGACCATCCTGATCCCGGACATGGACGCTGGCTGCTCGCTGGCCGAATCCATCACCGCCGAGGACGTGCGCGGCCTGCGGGAGATATACCCCGGCGTGCCGATCGTCACCTATGTGAACACCTCGGCCGCGGTGAAGGCGGAATGCGACATCTGCTGCACCTCGTCGAACGCGGTGGCCGTGGTGGAATCCATGGGCACCGACCGGGTGCTGCTGATTCCCGACCAGTATCTGGCGAAGAACGTCGCCGCCCAGACCGACGTCGAGGTGCTGACCTGGGCGGGCGCCTGCGAGGTGCATGAGCGCTTTACCGGGGCGGAGATGCGCGAGTATCGAGACAGCGATCCCGGCGTGAAGATCATCGCCCATCCCGAGTGCCCGCCCGATGTTGTGGCCGAGGCCGATTTCTCCGGCTCCACCGCCGGCATGATCGACTGGGTGAAGACCAATCTTCCCGACAAGGTGATGCTGGTCACCGAGTGCTCGATGGCGGACAACATCGCCTCGGAGACCCCGAGCGTGAACTACGTGCGTCCGTGCAACCTGTGCCCGCACATGAAGCGCATCACGCTGCCGAAGATCCTCGACAGCCTGCTCCACATGCGCGACGCGGTGACCGTCGACCCGGCCGTCGCGGAGAAGGCCCGGCGTTCGGTCGAGCGCATGATCAACCTGAACAGCTAGGCTTCCGGCCTGGTTCACGCCCACAGCCATGCCGCGCGGATTTCCGCGCGGCATGGCGGCTCTTCCGCCCTTCCGCACTTCCGCAACACACCGAGGCAGCCCCATGACGGGTGAACTCTCCCCCTCGCGCCCGAGCAGTGGCGTCGACGACGTCGTGATCCTGGGCGGCGGCCTCGCCGGGCTGTTCTGCGCGCTCAAGCTCAGCCCGCGGCCGGTCACCGTGCTGACCGCGGCGCCCATCGGCCAGGGTGCGTCATCGGCCTGGGCGCAGGGCGGCATCGCCGCGGCCGTCTCCGAGGGCGACACCGCAGACAAGCACGCCGCGGACACGATCGCCGTGGGCGGCGGCATCGTCGACGAGAAGATCGCGCGGATGATGACCCGCGAGGCGCCGGCGCGCATCAATGACCTGCTGTCCTACGGCGTGCCTTTCGACAAGGATCTCGAGGGCAAGCTGACGCTCGGCCGCGAGGCGGCGCATTCCGAGCGCCGCATCGTGCGGGTGCGCGGCGACATGGCCGGCCGTGCCATCATGGATGCGCTGATCGCCGCGGTGCGCGCCACCCCGTCCATCCGCGTGCTGGAAGGCTATACGGGCGAGGCGCTGCTGCAC
>JBFHII010000437.1:0-3032 GCA_041596535.1 Breoghania sp.
CCGAAATGGACGCTCCGGCCAAAGCAGAACAATGGTCCGACGAGCACCCATGCCAACGGCCAGGCCGGTCCATCGCGATCGCAGATCACCGTTCCCGAATTCGCACGGGGAACGCCAGTCGCATTGCCCCGAGCGCGAACCGCCCGGCACGGCGCCATAACGGCCGGAACGGCCTGCCGCCACGCCTACTTGCTGGTGGCCACGAAGACGCCGTCCCAGTCCGCCGGCGGCGGGTTTTCGGCAAACGCCCTGATCCTCGCCTCGTAGAGATCAGCCAGCGGCAGGATGCCGGGCTGCTGCGAGGCGCGGACCCGGTCCAGCGCCGCCAGCGCGTCCTCCCAGCGCTGCGCGCGATAGCCGGCCAGCGCCGTCGCGAACGCTTGCGTGGCCGATTGGAACGCCGGATCCTTTGACACCGCGTCGTCGCCGGCGAGACAGAACACCCGCTCGGGCTCCAGCTTGCCCTTGACCCGGATGAGATCGATCTCGATCACCGCGAAGCTGTCGTGCACCCGCTCGGTCGTGCCGGAGCCGAGGATGATCGGCACGCCGTAGGTCTTCGACTGGCCCTCAAGCCGCGAGGCGAGATTGACCGCGTCGCCCAGCACCGAATAGTCGAAGCGGAATTCCGAGCCCATGTTGCCGACGACGCAGGTTCCGGTGTTGATGCCGATGCCCACGTCCAGCGGCAGGAACGGCGTGCCCGCCGCTTCGGCCTCCGCCTTGCGCTCCACGTTGACGGCCCTTAGCCGCGCCATCATGTCCAGCGCCGCCTCGCAGGCGTTGTGGGCATGCCGCGCATCGTCCAGCGGTGCGTTCCAGAACGCCATCACCGCATCGCCCATGTATTTGTCGATGGTTCCCTTGCGCGCCATGATCGCGTCGGACAGCGGCGTCAGGAAGCGGTTCATCAGCGCGGTCAACCCTTGCGGGTCGGACTTGAAACTCTCGGAGATGCTGGTGAACCCGCGCACGTCGGAAAACAGCAGCGTCATCGTGCGCGTCTCGCCGCCCAGGGACAGCTGGCTGGGATCGCGCGCGATCTGCTCCACGTAGGCGGGCGCCAGGTATTGGCCGAAGGCGCTGCGGATCTGCTGGCGCTGCACCTCCTCGCGGCGGTAGTTGACGAAGACCAGCAGCAGATACACGGCAAAACTGGCCATCAGCGGATAGACCACGTCGATCAGCACGTTGTGCTCGGCAAACAGCAACCAGCTTCCCACCACCACGCCCACCGCGACGCCCATGCCGAGCAGCAGCACCGGAAACGCGCCGAGGATCGGCGCCAGCACGATGACCAGCAGCGAACTGAGCACGGCGATCACCAGTTCGGCGCCCAGTGCGTAATTCGGCCTGGTGAGATAGCTCTTGCCCAGGATGGTCTCCAGGATCTGCGCATGCACCTCGACCCCAGGCATGGCGGCTTCCAGCGGCGTCGCCTTGAGGTCCAGCAGGCCTGTCGCCGATGTGCCCAGCAGCACGAGGTGATTGCGGAGGCGCGCCGGGTCGACGCTGCCGTCGAGCACGTCGGAGGCCGAGACGTAGCGCGCCGGGTTGTGCGGCGTGTAGCGCACCCACATGCGCCCGTTGCTGTCGGTCGGCACCTCCACGCCGCCGACGATGACCGAGCGCACCCCGGCGTCGTCCGTCTTCACCGCAAACGCGTCCTTGCCGGTGGCCACCCGCAGCAGTTCGATGCTGAGCGCGGGCTGCAACGCACCGCCTGCAACCGCCACCAGCGCCACACGGCGCACGATATTGTCCGCATCGGGATTGATGGAAAACAGCCCCTTGCCGCTCGCCGCGGCTTCCAGCACCGCGATGTTGCGCAGGATCCCCGGGTAATGCAGCAGGTACGGTTTCGGATCTCGGCCGAGCAGCGCAACTGGCGTCTGCGCCTGCGCCGCGCGCCCGTCGTCGGGCGGCGCGACCGCCGCTGCCTGGCCGAGCACGATCCGCATCGTGCGCATGGTCGCCGCCAGCGCTTCATCGGTATTGCCCAGGGCCGAGAGCTCACGGGCGGTTTCGGGTCTCAAGCCGTCCATAGACCGGGCGAAGCGGTCGGGCGACAGGCGGTCGACCTCCGCGAACACCACGTCGAAGCCCATGGCAACGCCGCCGAAATCGCGTACGTTTTCCAGCAGCGTGGCCACCGTGGAACGCGGCCAGGGCCATTGTCCCTGCCGACGCAGACTTTTCTCGTCGATGTCGACAATGACCACGGGAAGCGCCGCGGGCTCGCGCGGCTTGAGCACCTGATACAGATCGAACGTCTTGAGCCGCATCGTCTCAAGCACAGACGGATCCCAGACGCGAAAGGCGACGAGCGCCGCCAGGCAGAGCACCGCGGCGGCCCGGCCGCCGCCAACGCGCAGGAGCTTGCGGCCGAGGCGCCTCAACCTGGCCGCTTTCGGAGCGGCCGCCGCCCGAATATCACCCGCTTTCTCGTTCAACGGGCCCAACTCCGGCGCTCTGTCCGCCGGTTGCACCGGCTGCGCGAAAACTCACCACCGGGCGCCACGGCACGCATCCGGCGCACTGAAACATGGCCCGTAACGGGCATCAGGCGCTCACCGGTTGATGGTCGGGAGCATCATTGAAAACCATGTCGAGCACCGCGCTGGCCGACACGCCGCCTCCGACGGACGCAGTCGGGTGATGTCCTTCGGTCCCGGATGCCGCAGTCTCCGCGCCAGCCGTCTCGGGACCTTCGCCGCCGGGCGCGCGCATCGACACTCCGAAATTGGAATCGAGCAGGCTCTGCAGATCCGGGCCGCGCTCATCCAGCTTGAACATGCCGACCAGATCCGATGCCTCGGCCATCTCGACCCCAGGCATATCGGTCCCGAACAGGGCATTGTCGCTTTCCAGCACCGGATCCGGCGAAACCACCATCGATTGCGCGATCGGGTCGAACAAGAAATCGAATGCGGGACCGCTCGCCAGCAGGACCTCGGT
Organism: Breoghania sp.; assembly: GCA_041596535.1. Classification (GTDB taxonomy): domain Bacteria; phylum Pseudomonadota; class Alphaproteobacteria; order Rhizobiales; family Stappiaceae; genus Breoghania. The sequence goes on from JBFHII010000437.1 coordinate 2,959, forward strand.
TGTCCCCTCCGCGGGTGCCGCGCCCGACGCAACCCCGTTCGCCACCACCATTTCACCAACCCCGGTCCCGGAAC
>JBFHII010000438.1:0-3027 GCA_041596535.1 Breoghania sp.
GTGGTGTCCAGCCAGCGGTCGAAATCGGCCGGATCGATCACCACTGGCATGCGGTCGTGGATCGGCGCGACGGTGGCGTTCGCGCTGGTGGTCAGAAAGGCTGCGGTCTCCACCTCGGAGCCGTCCGCGCCCATCCAGTCGCACCAGAGCCCGGCAAACCCCACAAGCCCACCGTCCTTCGGCGCGATCCAGTAGGCCTGCTTCGCCCCGCCCGGCCCGCGCCGCCATTCGTAGAAGCCATTGGCCGGGATCAGGCAGCGGTGGTGGCGCATGGAGCCGCGGAACGCCGGCTTGACCAGCGCCGTCTCCGAACGCGCGTTGATCAGCAGCGGCAGCGTTGAGGGGTCCTTGACCCAACCGGGAATCAGCCCCCAGCGCACCAGCGCGAAGTGCCGCGCGCCGTTCTGCCACCGGACGATCGGGATCGGCTGGGTCGGCGCGATGTTGTAGCGCGGCGGAAAGTTCGGCTGCTCGCCATACAGAAAGCGCGCGCGCACGTCCGCAGGGCTGTCCTTCAGTGAATAGCGTCCACACATGGTTCAACCATCAACTCGAAAGCGGTGATTCCGGCAGGTCGGCCTCCGGCACAGCCGCGTTGTGATGCACCCCGGACGCCCATTTTGACGGGTAATCAATTGGCAATACAACACTCTTATGGTCACGGCAGGTCATTGGGGAGAGATCCATTCGCATGTCCGATCTTGTGGACACCATCGGAGTCGGTGAACTGAGCGCCGAGAGGCTCGCTCACGCCAACATCAATCCGACCACCGGACTTGCGACCGACTACCTGAATCATTTCAACGAAGTGGTGATGCTGTTCGACCTGCTTCCGGCGATGCCCGATTGCACCGCCGACGTGCTTGCCTGGCGTCCGCGCAGCTACCAGGAGCACTTCCAGTGCTCCGGCTTCACCGAGAAGGAACTCGCGGTGCGCGCCTATGAAGCAGCCCCGCAGGCGACGCGCGCTACCTTTGATACGCTGATCAAGGAAGTCGAGCGCGAGGTGATCGCGACCCAGGAGCTGCTGGCCGAAACGGATCCGCAGGCCACCGACGACATCGCCATGACCGCCCAGCGCGCCTGCAAACGGCTGAAGCCGCTGCTTGCCTCCGCCGGCGGCGTGATCCATGGTCACGACGTCAGCGCGCAGACCGAGGCCGAGGCGGAGATCGAATCCTCCCAGGCCGACATCGACGCACTGTTCGCCTGATCCCGGATCACCCCCCCAGCCGGACCGACAGTCGGATACCCATGGCTTCCACCGACACCCGCGCCTTTCCCGATCGTCCGCTCGTCGGCGTCAGCGCCGCATGCTGTCGTGATGGCCGCATCCTGCTGGTCAAGCGCGGCAAGCCGCCTTACCAGGGTTTCTGGAGCCTGCCCGGCGGGCTGGTGGAACTCGGCGAGACCCTCGTCCAGGCGGTGCTGCGCGAGTTGGCGGAGGAAACCGGGCTGACCGGCGAGAGCGCCGACATTCTCGAGACCGTTGACATGATCACCCGCGGCGGCGACGGCCGCATCGAGCGGCATTTCGTGATCACCGTGTTCGTCGTCCGCCCCGGCGCGGGCGCTGCGATCGCCGCCGACGATGCCGACGCCGTGATGTGGGCCGATGACGCCGACCTCGCCGCCCTGGACGCGGCCGAGGCAATGACGCCGGGCACCGCGAAGCGGGCGCGCCGCGCCATCGCCCTGTCGCTGCGCTGAGACAGCGCCTGTACCCGCGCTTCGCCGGGGGATCGCGCCGCCGGGACTGTCATCAGCGCTTGAAAGCCCGCGCGCCTGCGCCCATTATCCCGCGATGACCCGCACCCGCTTCGCTTTCGTTGTCCTGATGACCGCCGTTCTGACCGCCCCCGGCGGGTTGCAGGCGCATGCGCAGACCAACGAGCAGCCGCCCTATGAAGACGACCTGATGCGGCTGTCCGAGGTGCTGGGCGCCATCCACTACCTGCGCGCGCTGTGCGGCGCCTCCGACGGCACCATGTGGCGTGACCGGATGAACGCCCTTCTCGAGGTCGAAGCCGATGAGCCGGCGCGGCGGCACAAGCTGGTGGACCGGTTCAACCGCAGCTATCGCAGCTTTGCCTCGGTCTACCGCGAATGCACCCCTTCGGCGCGCACCTCCGCCGAGCGCTACATGACCGAGGGCCAGGCGCTGGCGGACGAGATCGCCACCCGCTACAGCCGCTGACGCCCCGGCCGCGCGCCAGGCAGAGCGAAAGTGCTCGGAAAGATTTCCCCCGTTATTCGCAACAAGCACCAGGGCACCGTATTCGGGGGGCGAAACACCGCGGCTTTGCTCGACAAACGACCTAAGCGTTAACCTGTTCTGTCAAATTTTTCATTGGTTATTAACACTTGCTAAACGTTCCCGATGCGCAAGGCGCTCAATGCGTGATAGGTTTTGATTCGGAGATTGGGAGATCCCGGAAAGAGTTCGGGAACCAGACAGCGGCGGATTTTTTATGATCAGCGACAAAGACGACGACGTCACCTGGGAAGAGACTGAAGAACGCGCCCAGGCCGAAGACGAACGCCGGATGGCCATGAGCTATATCAGCGACGCCTGGGCCGACGCCATCGCCGACGGCATCGACGCCGATGCGGTTGCGCAGGCCGCGCTGTTCACGGCGCTGATCGATCTGGTTGCGGCCTACGGCGAAACCGCGGTTGCGGAGCTGGCCGAAGCCCTGCCCCAGCGCATCCTGCAGGGCGAATACACGGTCAACCGCACGCTGCAGTAGACGCCGCGGATCCCGATCCGCCCGCTTCCGCCGGCGCCGCATTGCGGCGCCGTTTTGCTACCATCTGCGGGCCGCATCGCGGCGCCGTTTCTCTACTGTCTCCGGGCCGACAAAAGCGCCCTCTATCCCGACAGCAACGCATAGGCCAGTTGCGCCAGGACCACGGCGCCGAAGACGATCAGCGCCGCACCGGCGATCCGGTTGAGCCGCTCCAGCCATATGTCCGTGGCCTGCTCGCGCAGCCGTGTTGCGACGGCCGCGACCGTCACCCACCACA
>JBFHII010000439.1:0-3015 GCA_041596535.1 Breoghania sp.
CCAGCCTCGAGCGCGACACCGTGGTGGTGGCGCATGGCGGCATCAGCCGGGTGTTGCGCGGCCTGATCTTCGACACGCCGAGCCGCCTGGTGCCGGTGCTCGACGTGCCGCAGGACCGGTTTCTGGTGATCCGCAACGGCATCGGCGCCTGGCTGTAGCGCCGCGCCGCTCGCGTTTCCGGGCGCTCTTGCGAAGCGTATTTCACGCTGGCATTTTGCCGCGCGCGGCCGTATGCCATGACCTGCCGGCAAGCGCATTCGCGTGACACGCCGAGTACCGCGCCTGCGGGCGCGGATCCGCTGTTTCCCGCCCTGGAAGGACCGGATCATTTCCGCGCGTCTCAACCTCGTTATCTTTCCGATCGGCTGGCTGCTGATCACCATCGCGCTTGCGGAAATGGCGCTGGGCGCGGTCTCGGCAACGTTCCTTGACGGCGAGGCCGTAACGCTGATGGTGGCGGCGGCGGCCACCTTCCTGGTCGGCATCGGCATCATCACCACGACGGCGCCACAGGAATTCGGCATGGATTTCCGTCAGGCGGCGCAATTCGTCGTACTGACATGGGTCGCCGTGCCGCTGGTGGCGACCCTGCCGCTGGTGCTGCCGCCGCTCAACATGCCGTTCGCCGACGCGCTGTTCGAGACCGTCTCCGCCGTCACCACCACCGGCTCCACCGTGTTGAGCGGGCTCGACGATCTGCCCGAAACGATCCTGCTGTGGCGTTCGCTGCTGCAATGGATCGGCGGCATCGGCATCATCGGCATGGCGCTGGTGATCTTCCCGTTCCTGCGCATCGGCGGCATGCAGCTGTTCCGGCTTGAATCATCCGACCGGTCGGAAAAGCTGTTCTACCGTTCGGGCCAGCTCGCGGTCGCGATCTTCGGGCTGTATCTGCTGCTCACCGTCGCGTGCACCCTGCTCTACCGTGTCGGCGGCATGAGCTGGTTCGACGCCGTCAACCACGCATTCACGACCGTGTGCACCGGCGGGTTTTCCACCCACGACGCCTCGATGGGCTATTTCGACAGCGCGTTCATCGACTGGGTCTCGATCCTGTTCATGGCCGCCTCCGCCATCCCCTTCCTGACCTATGTGCGGCTCGCCCGCCGCGCGCAGGCGTCAAGCCGGGTGGAAACGCAGGTGACCGCCTTCCTCACGTTCATCGGCCTGGTCAGTCTCGGCATCGCGCTCTGGCTGACCGCCACCAACGGCCTGCCCTTCGCCGCGGCGCTCACCCATGCGACCTTCAACGTCGTCTCGGTGGTGACGACCACGGGCTTCGCGAGCGAGGATTATCTCGCCTGGGGCACGCCGGTCGCCGGGATGTTCTTCCTGCTGACCTTCGTGGGCGGCTGCACCGGGTCGACCGCCGGCGGCATCAAGATCTTCCGCTTCCAGGTTCTCGCCCGGATGACCGGCCAACACCTCCGGCAGCAGGCACATCCGCACGCCGTCATTGTGCCGCGCTTTGGATCGCGAAAGCTGTCGGACGAGGAAATCGCCTCCATCGGCAGTTTCATCGTCCTGTATTTTGTCACCTGGCTAGGCGTGTCGCTGCTGCTCGAACTCACCGGCGTCGATGCGCTGACGGCGCTATCGGGATCGATCACCGCGCTGGCCAACGTCGGGCCGGGAATCGGCGCCGTGATCGGCCCGGCGGGCAATTTCGCCACGCTGCCCGACGCCGCCAAATACATCCTCGCCGCCGCCATGATCATCGGCCGGCTGGAAATCATGACCGTCTTCGTGCTGCTGATTCCGGCGTTTTACCGGTGACGAGATCCGGCGCAGCGCGGGTGGCACTTCCCTTCGCCCCCGCAACGCTCTAGAACGCCTCTGATCCCCTGTCCGCGCAGCCAGAGTTCCCATGTCCCACAATTCCTTCGGCCACCTGTTTCGTTTCACCACCTGGGGCGAGAGCCACGGGCCGGCGCTGGGCTGCGTCGTCGACGGCTGCCCGCCGCTGATCCCGCTGGACGAATCCGACATCCAGGGCTGGATGGACAAGCGCAAGCCCGGACAGTCGAAATACACCACCCAGCGGCGCGAGCCGGATCAGGTCAAGATCCTGTCGGGCGTGATGGTCGACGAGGACGGGGTGCAGAAGACCACCGGCACGCCGATCTCGCTGATGATCGAGAATGTCGACCAGCGGTCGAAGGATTATTCCGAGATCAAGGAACGCTATCGGCCGGGCCACGCCGATTACACCTATGACGCCAAATACGGCATCCGCGACTACCGCGGCGGCGGACGCTCGTCAGCGCGCGAGACCGCGGCGCGGGTTGCGGCCGGAGCGGTTGCGCGCAAGGTGATCGCGCCGATGCAGGTGCGCGCGGCACTCGTGCAGGTCGGCCCGCACAAGATCAATCGCGACAACTGGGACTGGCTGGAGACCGGCAACAACCCGTTCTTCTGCCCCGACAAGCAGGCCGCAGAACTGTGGGCGGAGTATCTCGACGGCATCCGCAAGAGCGGGTCGTCGGTGGGCGCCGTGGTCGAGGTGATCGCCGAGGGCGTGCCGGCCGGCCTGGGCGCGCCGGTCTACGGCAAGCTCGACCAGGATATTGCCTCGGCGATGATGTCGATCAACGCGGTCAAGGGCGTGGAAATCGGCAACGGTTTCGAGGCGGCGACGCTGACGGGCGAGGAAAACGCCGACGAGATGCGCATCGGCCAGGGCAACGTGCCGCTGTTTCTCACCAACAACGCCGGCGGCGTGCTCGGCGGCATCTCCTCGGGCGAACCCGTCGTCTGCCGCTTCGCTGTCAAGCCGACCTCGTCGATCCTCACACCGCGCCAGTCGATCACCCGCTCGGGCGAGGAGGTCGAGGTGATGACCAAGGGCCGGCACGACCCCTGTGTCGGCATCCGCGCCGTGCCCGTGGGCGAGGCGATGATGGCGCTGGTGCTGGCGGACCATTTCCTGCGCCACAGAGGCCAAGTTGGTGGCCAGGTTGGCTGAGCGACTATTGGCGCATTCGCTGCGAGATAGCTTTATCTATCAATGACTTA
>JBFHII010000440.1:0-3004 GCA_041596535.1 Breoghania sp.
ATCATGCTGAGGATCGAGGAGAAGGCAGCGATCCCGTTCCAGGCATCGCTGATCGACCAGGCGGAAGCGCTGGTGGACCGCAGGCTGAAGGCCAATGTGCGCGCCATCGAGGGGGCGCACGAGGCGGTCGCCAGCGTGCCCAATCGCTGCATCTGTTCCAATTCGCGCAGCGAGAGGCTGGACATGATGCTGACCAAGACCGGCCTCATGCCATTCTTCAGCGGCCGCCTGTTCTCGTCCCTCGACACGCCGACGAAGAAGCCGAAGCCGGCGCCCGACGTCTTCCTGCATGCCGCACAGACGCTGGGTGCAGATCCGGCCAGGACTTTCGTGGTCGAGGATTCGGTGCACGGCATAGCCGGCGCCAGGCTGGCCGGCATGCGGGTGATCGGCTTCACCGGCGCCGCGCACAGCTATCCCGGCCATGCCGACGTGCTGACCGAGACCGGCGCCGAAACGGTGATCAGGCGCTGGGCCGACTTCCCGGGCGTCGTCGCTGCGCTGTCGGAATGGTCGGAAGACGCCTGACGGCGTCCCCAGTCTATTCGGCGGTCTTCTTCTTTGCCGGGCCCTCGTCGAAGCCGGCAAACACCTGCAGGCTGCGCTCGGCCGGGATCGGCACCTGGACGTTCGGATCGTTCAGCACGAACTGCGTTGCGTTGGCGCCAAGCGTCGTCTGGTAGTTGTGCAGCTGGGAGTAGAGCACCTCGTCGCCGCGCGTGACCGCGATGCGGATCGGCATGGTGATGGTGCCCCCGGTGCTCGCCGGACCCGGTACGACGCGGCCGGCAACGCCGATGTTCATCGTCAGAATGCCGCCCGACCGGGTGCAGTCGCGCGTGACATCGGTGAGGGAGCCCTGATAGATCAGCTGGGCGGGATCGTCCTCGCCGCCCTTGGCGTACTTGTTGAAGAAGCCGGTGTCTTCGCGGATCGATACCTTCGGGCAGTAGCCGAGCAGATCGCTGGCCAGGATCTTGCCGGGCTCCGGCTCGACCTTCTTTTCCTTGGCGCCCAGCTTGAGAATGTTGGCGCCGCCGCCCGACTGACATCCTGCGACGCCCAGAATAAAGCCGGCAGCGGCCAGAGCCGTCAGAAAACGACTGAGATTTGATCGACGCGTCATGAACCCAGATTTCCCTTTCGAAAAGCCGCCGCTCTATAGCAACCGCCGGGCAAAAATGCGACTGACGGGTCGCACAATTTCGCAGGCTCGCGCGCCGCGGGTCCGCTTCGACGCCAAGGACGTTTGAGCATGCACTATATAAGTACCCGGGGCGAGGCTCCGGAACTCGGTTTCTCCGACGCGGTTCTCGCTGGCCTCGCGCGCGACGGCGGGCTCTACGTGCCGAAGGAATGGCCGCAATTCAGCCCGGCCGACCTGCGCGCCATGCGCGGGCTGTCCTATCCCGACCTCGCCATCCGCCTGCTGACGCCCTTCCTCGGCGGCGAGATTTCGACCGGCGTCTTCGAAAGGCTGGTCCGCGAGGCCTATGCGACCTTCCAGCACGACGCGGTCTGTCCGCTGGTGCAGAGCGGTCCGAACACATTCGTGCTGGAACTCTTCCACGGCCCGACCCTCGCCTTCAAGGACGTCGCCATGCAACTCCTGGCACGGCTGATGGATCACATACTGGCCGAGCGCGGCCAGCATGCGACGATCGCCGGCGCCACGTCGGGCGACACCGGGGGTGCTGCGATCGACGCGTTTGCCGGCCGCGACCGCACCGACATCTTCATCCTCTACCCGCACGGAAAGGTTTCCGATGTGCAGCGGCGCCAGATGACGACGTCGACCGCCACGAACGTCCACGCTCTGGCCGTCGAAGGCAATTTCGACGACTGTCAGGCACTGGTGAAGGGCATGTTCAACAACCATGGCTTCCGCGACCGCGTGGCGCTGTCGGGCGTCAACTCGATCAACTGGGCCCGCATCATGGCCCAGATCGTCTACTTCTTCTCGTCGGCGATTTCGCTCGGCAGCCCCGACCGCCCGGTGTCCTTCACCGTGCCGACCGGGAATTTCGGCGACATCTTCGCCGGCTATGCCGCCAAGCGCATGGGCCTGCCGATCGACCGGCTGGTGATCGCCACCAACGACAACGACATTCTCGCCCGCACGCTGGCCTCGGGCGAATACCGCACCAAGGGCGTGGTCGAGACGACATCGCCCTCGATGGACATCCAGGTATCGTCGAATTTCGAGCGCCTGCTGTTCGAGGCCGGGGAGCGCAACGCGGCAACGGTGCGTGCCTACATGGCGAGCCTTGGCCAGTCCGGAGGCTTCACCATCGAGGAGGCCACGCTGGCTCGCATCCGTGCCGAGTTCGACGCTGGCCGCGCAACATCCGACGAGGCGGCAACCACCATCCGGGAAATGCTGTCCTCGAATGGCTACCTGCTCGACCCGCATACCGCGACGGCGGTGCATGTGGCGAGCCGGAATGCCGCCGGCGAGACGCCGATGATCGTGCTGGCAACCGCCCATCCGGCAAAGTTCCCTGCGTCGGTGGAAGCCGCCTGCGGCGTTCGCCCCGAACTGCCTGCGCGGCTTGCGGACTTGATGAGCGCCAAGGAAAGGTTCACGGTACTTCCATCCGATCTGAAAATGTTGGAAGATCACATCAGCCGCCACGCGCGAGCGGCACGCTAGGGAGTAATTGTCCGTATGGGTGTTGAGGTAAGCCGTCTGTCGAACGGCCTGACAGTCGCGACCGAAACCCTTCCAAGCATGGAGTCCGTCGCCCTGGGGGTCTGGATCAAGTCCGGGGCCCGCAACGAACGCGACAACGAACACGGCATGGCGCACCTGCTGGAGCACATGGCGTTCAAGGGAACGGCGAGGCGTACCGCCTTCCAGATCGCATCGGACATCGAAAATGTCGGCGGCGAGATCAATGCCGCCACCAGTGTCGAGACGACGTCCTATTATGCCCGCGTGCTGCGCGACGACGTTCCGCTGGCCGTCGACATCCTGTCCGACATCCTGACGCAATCGCGCTTC
>JBFHII010000441.1:0-2997 GCA_041596535.1 Breoghania sp.
CTCGGGCCTGACGGAGACCGATTATGTCGGCCAACTCAACCTGTGGCCATTCTTCGAGAACCCGCTGCCGAACCTGCCGGGCCTGCTGACCCTCACCTATGTGCCGAACTATTTCGACATCCTGCCGATGTACCTGGTGATCCTCGTCCTGCTGCCCGTCGTGATGGGACTGGCACGGATCGGCCCGTTCTACGCCGGCGCCTTCATCGTTACCCTCTGGCTGGCCGCCGGCTTCGGCTATCTCGACCTGCCGGCCGAACCCTGGTCGGACCGCGCCTGGTTCTTCAATCCGTTCGGCTGGCAGCTGGTGTTCTTCACCGGATACGCCTTCATGATCGGCTGGCTGCCCGCCCCGCCGGTCGACCGTCTGCTGATCATCCTGGCCATTGTCATCGTCATCGTGACGGTGCCGTTTGCCTATTTCCGCGTGCTGGGGGCGTTCCCGGAACTGCTCGAGATCAACCGCGCGATGACGCCGCTCATCGGCAAGACGCATTTCGGCGTGCTGCGCTACGTGCACTTTCTCAGCCTCGCCTATCTGGCGTGGATCGCCGCCGGTCAGCACGGTTACCGGCTGGTGGCGGGCGGTGCGTGGGGCAAGTTCGTGGCCGTCGTGCGCAAGGTCGGCCAGCAGTCGCTCGCCGTCTTCCTCGCCAGCCTCGTCGTGGCCCAGTCGCTGGCCATCATCCGCGACGAGCTCGGCCGCACTCCGCTGACCAACGCGCTTGCCAACTGCATCGGTTTCGCCCTGCTCATCGCCACCGCCTACACGGTTGCCTGGTTCAAGGGACAACCCTGGCGGCGGCAGCCCAAGCCCCCGCACGCGACCGCAAAGAGCCTCGACACGGACGAACGCCCGCTCTCCCGCACCACCAGCCCCGCGGCGGCGGAATAGGCGGCGGCCTTCCCCAACAGATACGTCAAGCGTCACGTGACAGTTTACGCCGCACCGTGACGGCTCTATCCTCTTGCGATGGAAGTCGTGAGCATCAGGCACAAGCGGCTGCGCCGGTTTTTCGAGACCGGCGATGCCAGAGGCCTGGTCGGCGACACGACGCGCCTCCGCAAGATGCTGGCCTTCATCGATTCGGTAGAGACGTTCGAAGAGTTGTCGGCGCCTCCGATTTACGGACTTCACGCGTTGACTGGCGACCGCAAGGGAACCTGGTCAATGATCGTGACGCGCAACTGGCGTTTGACGTTCCAGCTCAACATTGACGGCGCTCTGATCGATCTGGATCTGGAGGACTACCATGGCTCTTAGGATGCACCCCTCGCTGTCCGTTCACGCCGGAGACTGGCTGAAGACGGAGATCGTCGAGCCGAGCGGCATCAGCGTCACGGCGCTCGCGCAGCATCTGGGGGTGTCACGGCAGGCCTTGAGCACCTTGCTGAACGGGAACGCCGGCCTGTCGGCCGAAATGGCGATCCGGTTCGAAAAGGCCTTCGGGCTGAAAGCCGAAACCCTCCTGAAGATGCAGATGGCCTACGAACTCGCGCAGGCGCGCGGGAACGAGGATCGCATCGACGTCAAGCCGTTCTCAACCGCGGCCTGAGCCGTCAGCGCACCTCCGCGGGCACCGGCTCGGCAGGCACCACCGTCACCAGATCCGGAAGCGCGTCGGCGCCGCCCGGTGCCGGCAATGCGTCGAGATGCAGCGCCAGCAGTTCCATGGGCGGGCTGGTTTCTTCCGGCAGGCGCCACAGGCCGGAGGCCAGCGCCACGCGGCCCGCGCGACGGCTGGCGGTGAAGACCGCGAATGGCACGGCGATCAGCGGGCCGGCGATCACCGGCAGCGCGGGCAGCAGCGCCGGCATGGCGTGGGCCGCGAACCACAGCGCGCCGAGAGTGCCGAACAGCGCCTGCGGCCACAGCTTGCGCGCCGCATGGGCGACCGAGACCGCGTGGGCGTCGCGCGTCTGGGCGCTCCAGCCGATCTTGCGCCCGAACGGCAGGCCCGCCAGGAACACCGTATGCGCGATGGCCATCACCGGCGCCAGCAGCATGGAAAACACGATCTCGCCAAGCGAACTCAGCAGGACGCGCCCCGCGCCGCCATGGGAAACGCGCGACGCGCGGTCCGCCAGCACATGGGCGATGGTGGCGAGCTTGGGGGCGAACACCATGCTCATGACGATCGAAAACAGCACCAGCCCGCGCGACGTGTCGAAGGTCTCCAGCGGCTTGTCCGTCAGCACCATGATGCCGGCGCTCACCGTCATGAAGCCGACCCAGGCGGGCGACCCCAGGAACATCAGGATGGCCAGCGCCAGCTGCATGCGGCTCACCGGCTTCAGGCCCGGCATCGTGAGCAGCCGCCAGTACTGCATGTTGCCCTGGCACCAGCGCAGGTCGCGGCGGATGAACTCCAGCAGGTCCGGCGGGTTCTCCTCGAAGCTGCCGTCCTCGTCGGGCACCACGCGCACCTCGAAGCCGGCGCGGCGCATCAGCACCGCCTCCACCTGGTCATGGCTGAGGATCGGGCCGCACAGCGCACCCTTGCCGGGAATCTCCGGCAGCGCGCACTGCGCGATGAAGGGCTTCAGCCGGATCAGCGCGTTGTGCCCCCAATAGGGGCCGCAGTCGCCCTGCCACCAGGCGCTGCCCAGCGTATAGGAACGCATGCCGTGGCGCATGCCGAACTGAAAGATTCGCGCAAAGGCGCTCGAGGTCGGCAAACCGGTCACCAGACTTTGCGCGATTCCCAGATCGGCATCGGCCTGCATCAGTCTGACAAGCCGCAGGATCGCATCCGTCGACATGTAGGAGTCAGCGTCGAGCGTCAGGGCAAAATCGTGGTTGTGTCCCCATCGGTTGCAGAAGTCGCGGATATTGCCGGCTTTGAAGCCCGGATTGTCATCCCGCCGACGATAGTCGAGGTCGATCCGGCCGAAAAATCGCTGTTCCAGTTCGGCAAAAGCCGCCTCTTCCGCCTCTGCGATCGGCGCCAGATCCGTGTCGCTCAAAATGTAGACGTGAAATCTTTCAGCCACTCC
>JBFHII010000442.1:0-2985 GCA_041596535.1 Breoghania sp.
CCCCTTGCATTTGGCCGCCCGGGCCGGACACTGGCGCCATGAACGCTCATATCCCGACATCCGCCCTGCCGCGGGCAGGCGCCCTGCTGGCCTGGTACGACCGGCACGCCCGCGCCCTGCCCTGGCGCGTGCCGCCGCATGACCGCGCCCAGGGCGTGGTCGCCGATCCCTACCGGGTCTGGCTGTCGGAGATCATGCTGCAGCAGACAACCGTCGCCGCCGTCAAAAGCTATTTCGAGAAGTTCGTGGCCCTGTGGCCAGGCGTTGCCGATCTGGCCGCCGCGGACGAAGAAGACGTCATGAAGGCCTGGGCCGGCCTGGGGTATTATTCGCGCGCCCGCAACCTGAAAAAATGCGCCGATGCGGTGGTCGCGGTGCATGACGGACGGTTTCCCGACACCGAGGCGGCGCTGCAGGATCTGCCCGGCATCGGCGCCTATACGTCCGCGGCGATTGCCGCCATCGCCTTTGACCGGCCGGCCATCGTGGTCGACGGCAACGTCGAGCGGGTGATCTCCCGGGTGTTTGAGGTGAAAACGCCGCTGCCGGCGGCCAAGCCCGAGATCAGGGCGCTGACGGCGCAAATCGCCCCGCAGGACCGGCCCGGCGATTTCGCCCAGGCGATGATGGATCTCGGCGCCACCCTCTGCACGCCGAAACGGCCGGCCTGCAGCCTGTGCCCGTGGAACGGTGAGTGCGCGGCGTTCGCGGCGGGCACGATGGAGACGTTTCCGCGCAAGGCGCCGAAGAAGCAGAAACCGACGCGGTCGGGCGCCGCCTTCGTGGCGGTGCGCGCCGACGGGGCCGTGCTGCTGCGCCGGCGTCCGCCGGAGGGCCTGCTGGGCGGCATGAGCGAGGTGCCGGGCAGCCCGTGGGCGGAGGATTTTGAAGCGCCGCAGGCCGCGGCCCATGCGCCCATGGACGCGTGCTGGACCCTGCGCACGGGGCCCGTGAAGCACACGTTCACCCACTTTCATCTGCTGCTCGACGTCTATCGCGCCGATGTCCCGCATTCCGCCCCCGCGCCCGACGGCCACTGGTGGTCGGCGCGCGACGCGCTCGATGACGAGGCCCTGCCCACCGTCATGCGCAAGGCGGTGGCGGCGGGCCTGGGCAAGGCGCGCAAGGTACGCGCATGATCCGGTGGCGTCTCTCCAAGACCGAAGACATCGGCCTGCGTGCCCGCCAGATCGGGCTGATCGCCGGGCCGCTGGGCGCGATTTCGCTACAGCTTCTGCCGGCACCGGACGGACTGTCGCAGCAGGGCTGGGCAACGGCGGCGGTCGCGCTGCTGATGGCGGTCTGGTGGATGAGCGAAGCGGTGCCGCTGGCCGCCACCGCACTTGTGCCGCTGGTGCTGTTTCCGCTGCTCGGTATCGGCGCCTTCGAGACGGCGGCGGTCTCCTACGCCAATCCGCTGATCTTCCTGTTTCTCGGCGGCTTCATCCTCGGCAAGGGCCTCGAGCGCTGGCGGCTTCACCGTCGGCTGGCCATGAAGGTGCTCGCCTATGTGGGGCAAAAGCCGTCCGCCATCATCGCCGGCATGATGGCGATCACCGCGTTCCTGAGCATGTGGGTCTCCAACACCGCCACGACCATGGTGATGCTGCCGATCGGCCAATCGATCGTCGCAACGCTCTGCCCCAGAGACGCGCAGACCGACGCGCAAACTGGCGGACGGGCTGCCGCCTTCGCTCCGGCGCTGATGCTGGCCATCGCCTTTTCCGCCACGATCGGCGGCATGGGCACGTTGATCGGCACGCCGCCCAACGCGTTCTTCGCGGCCTACATGGAACGCGCCCACGGAATAACCATCGGCTTCGCCACCTGGATGCTGGTCGGACTGCCGGCGGTGCTGCTGCTGCTGCCCGCCACCTGGTTGATCCTGACGAAGATTGCCTTTCGCGTTCCCGAAACCCTGGAAATCGACGCGGGCCGGGCGGCGTTCAGCGAAGACTTCCAGCCGATGACCCGGCCGGAATGGACCGTCGCCGGCGTGATGGTATTGGTTTCGCTGCTTTGGCTAACACGGCCGCTGATAACAGCGGCGTTTCCCGGCCTGCCGCTGTCGGACGCCGGCATCGCCATGGCCGGCGCGCTGGCTCTGTTCGTGATCCCCGCGTGCTGGTCGGAGGCAACCTTCCTGCTCGGCTGGGACGACATCAAGAGCCTGCGCTGGGACGTGCTGATCCTCTTTGGAGGCGGGCTCGCCCTGGCCGGCGCGATCGGCGACAGCGGCCTTGCCGCCTGGATCGGCGGAGGCCTGGGCGCGCTCGCCGGGCTTCCCGCCTGGACGCTGATCTTCGTGATCATGGTGGTGATCGTCTATCTCAGCGAACTGGCCTCCAACACCGCGACGGCCGCCGTCTTCCTGCCCGTCGCGGGCGCCGCGGCGGTGGGCATCGGCGCCGCCCCCCTGTCGCTGACGCTGCCCGTGGTGCTGGCGGCCTCGCTCGGCTTCATGCTGCCGGTGGCAACCCCGCCCAATGCCATCGTTTTCGGCTCGGGATATGTCACCATTCCGCAAATGGTCAAAAGCGGTTTCGGTCTCAACCTGATGGGGGTGGTGCTGATCAGTGCCCTGACCTATGCCTTGGTGATTCCGGCTTTTGGGGTGGTGCTCAACGAACTGCCCCAGTGGGTGCTGGCCGCTCCCAAGTAATTTCTCATTTCCCCTTGTCCGGACCTTGTTCTCCTCCAGGTCCATTGCCCCGCTGTGGTCCCCTCCGCAGCGGGGTCTTTTTTTCATCGGGGCCAGGGACACCCGGCCGGCGAAACATTGCCTTTAAGGGCACAAAAGTGTAATAAAAGAACCGGTCGTTACCATTTTCATCCGGAGTGCTCCTTGCAGCGCAAACGCCTCGAAATCGAAGGGATTGTCCAGGGGGTCGGCTTCCGCCCCTTCGTCTACCAGCTTGCGCGCCGGATCGGGGTCTTCGGTTGGGTGCGCAACGACAGCCGCGGCGTCACCATCGAGATCGAAGG
>JBFHII010000443.1:0-2978 GCA_041596535.1 Breoghania sp.
GGCGACGATCGAGGACTTCCTCGCCTGTTTCGCCGACGCGGCGCAGGTCGACCTCAGCCAGTTCGCACTGTGGTACGATCAGGCCGGCACACCGGCCCTGCGGGTCTCCGACCAGTGGAACGCCGCCGACGGCACCTACACGCTCGACATCGAGCAGTCGTGCCCCCCGACGCCCGGCCAGGACACCAAGCAGCCGATGACCATCCCCGTACGCTTCGGCCTGGTGGGACCCAACGGCAACGACCTTGAGTGGCAGTCGGTCTCCGGCGGCGAGGTGCGCGGCGACGTCATCGTGCTCACCGGGAAGACGCAGAAGCTGACCTTCACCGGCGTGGGCGCCCGGCCGGTGCCGTCGCTGCTGCGCGGCTTCTCGGCTCCCGTCACCCTCAGCCACAACCTGCCGCACTCCGACCGCGTCTTTCTGGCGCGTCACGACAGCGACACCTTCAACCGGTGGCAGGCAGTCCAGACACTCGCCATGGAGCTGCTGACGCGCGGCGCGCGCGCGGGAGCCTCCGCCCTTCCCGAAGCCGACGTCGCGGATCTGGCGATGCTGCTCGGCGAGATCGCCGAGAACGCGGATCTGGAACCTGCCTACAGGGCCCTGGTGCTGCAATTGCCGGGCGACGCAGATATCGCCCGCGAAATCGCCACCGACGTTGATCCCGACGCCATCGCCGCAGCCCGCAAGGCCCTCGTCGGCGCCATCGCGGAAAGTTGCGCGGGCATCTTTGGCCGCATCTACGAGGCGCAGGCAACCGACGAAGCCTATTCGCCCGATGCCGTGCATGCCGGCCGCCGCGCCCTCAACGCGGCGCTGCTCGAGTATCTCGCGGAGAACGACGGTCCGCACAGCGCGCGCGCCTTCGATCACTACGAGACCGCCGACAACATGACCGACCGGCTGGCGGCCCTGAAGGTGCTGGTCCACCGCGGCGACACCAAGGCCGATGCAGCGCTCGACGACTTCCTCCAGCGCTACCGCGACAATGCGCTGGTGCTCGACAAGTGGTTCACCGTGCAGGCCACCGCGCCCTTCGATGGCACCCTGGAACGGATCGAGGCGCTCACCAGGCACCCCGGTTTCTCGTTCGCCAATCCCAACCGGGTGCGCGCATTGATCAGCGCGTTTGCCACCGGAAACCAGACGCAGTTCAACCGCGCCGACGGCGCGGGTTACGACTTCCTGGCCACGACGGTGCTGGAACTTGACAAGCGGAACCCGCAGGTCGCGGCCCGGCTTCTCTCGGCATTCCGGTCCTGGCGCGCGCTCGAAGCGGGCCGCCGCGGGAAAGCCGAAGCCGCACTCAAGCGCGTCGAGAGCGCCCCGCAGCTGTCAAGCGACGTCCAGGACATCGTCGCGCGCAGCTTGCAGTAAGCGCAAAGACGTTGTTTCCGCCGGCTGCGCTTTCGGCCGGAACCATCGCCGCATGCGCGCGCCTTTGGTTCCGGCCGGCGCGGTATTTTACGCATACCGCTACGGCACTGTCGCAGAGTTCCGCGCATTGCCTTTGCAAGGCGAGGATGAATAGGCACAATCCCGCTTGCCAGCTTTCAGCTTATGGTTAACGCGCATAGATAAGCCCTTCCGATTCCGTTAATATTTTTTTCTTCGCAGACTCTGGACAAGTCGATTCGGCTGGATTCAAATGAAGGTGATTCGGCGCGGTGGAAATGGCCGGATCGCCGGAAACACTTCGAAATCGAGAGGAATCTCCGATGGCGCGGGCCTTTGCGGGCAACGCGACAGAACGTCGCTTTGTCTTTTTCCCGGCGCGTAAACCGTCCTCCGCAAAAACGCGCGCGGAGACGTCGCTGAGCGGCCACATCCGGCTGCTCGCACGCCCCGCATATGCACGGCTGGTGTCGACGGAGCCGCTCCTGCGCAGGGCGATCCCGATCCTGTGCCTTATCTTCGTCGCCACGCTCGCGTGCTATCGCGGCATCGAACTGTCCACCAATCATGCCGAAGTGGATGCCCGCGCGCGGGACGATCTCACGATGATCGCCACCACCCTCGCCGCCCGGCTCTCCGCGGAAGAAGCCGCCCTGCCCGATGCGGGTTATGCCACGGCTCTGCGCAGCACCCTGGCGGAAGCCATGCCGCCGCGCGCCACCAGTTTCAACCGCCAGATCCTGCTCACCGACGCGGACGGCACCGTGGTCGCCAGCGCGCCATCAAACGCCGCGCTCGAGGGCCAGGCGCTGTCGTCCCTGCTGGGCGCCAACCAGCCGCTCACGGTTTTCGGCGCCCGCGCAGGCGTCATGGAAATCCGGCAGCCGGACGGCCAGGACGCCCTGGCAACCGTGCATCATCTCGGCGGCCGGATCGGCATGGTCGCCGTCACCCAGGCGGTGGACGACGTCTTCGCCGAGTGGCGCTCCGACATGCATGGCAATGTCACGCTCTTCGTCGGCACCAGCTCCGTGCTCATCGTGCTGATCTACGCGTTCTACAGCCAGGCGGCGCGCGCCGAGCAGGCCGATGACATCTACGCCGCGGCACGCGGTCGCATCGACACCGCGCTGAAGCGCGGGCGCTGCGGCCTGTTCGACTGGGACCTCGGTCGCGGCCGCATGTTCTGGTCCAGCTCGATGTTCGAAATCCTCGGACAGACGCCCAAGACCGACCTCGTCGGCTTTTCCGATTTCGCCGAACTGATGCATCCCGACGACGGCGACCTCTACGAGATCGCCTGCGACCTGATGGAGACCGGCTCGACCATGCTCGACCGGATGTTCCGCATGCGGCACGCGGACGGTTCGTGGATCTGGGTGCGTGCCCGCGCTGAAGTCGCCCATGAACCGGGCGTATCCACGCCGCACCTCATCGGCATCGCGGTCGACATCACGGAACAGCGCCAGATCGAGGAACACAGCCGCACCTCGGATCTGCGTCTGCGCGACGCCATCGAGACCATTTCCGAAGCCTTCGTGCTGTGGGACGCCAACAACCAGTTGGTCATGTGCAACACCAA
>JBFHII010000444.1:0-2977 GCA_041596535.1 Breoghania sp.
ATCATGCAGTACGACTCGGGCGATTTCGAAGGAAACATGAACCAGGCGATGGAGGCCGCCGACTGGGCGGGCTTCGAGGCCCGCAAGGCCGAGAGTGTCGCACGCGGCAAGCTGCGCGGCATCGGCATGGCCTGCTACATCGAGGCCTGCGGCATCGCACCCAGCCAGGCCGTCGGCTCGCTCGGCGCCGGCGTCGGTCTTTGGGAATCGGCCGAGGTGCGGGTCAATCCGATTGGCACCATCGAGGTTCTGACCGGCTCGCACAGCCATGGCCAGGGTCATGAGACGACGTTCGCGCAGGTGGTTGCCGACCGCCTCGGCGTTGGCGTCGATACCGTCCAGATCGTCCATGGCGACACCGACAAGGTGCAGTTCGGCATGGGAACCTACGGCTCGCGCTCCGGCGCGGTCGGCATGTCGGCGGTCGTCAAGGCGCTCGACAAGGTCGAGGCCAAGGCGAAGAAGATCGCCGCCCACCTGATGGAGGCCGCGGAGGCGGACATCGTCGTCGAGGGCGGCGAGTTCAAGGTGGCAGGCACCGACAAGAAGCTGTCGATGACCGAGGTCTCTCTGGCGGCCTATACCGCGCACAACCTGCCGGAGGGCATGGAGCCGGGGCTGAAGGAGGGCGCGTTCTACGATCCCACCAACTTCACCTTCCCGGCAGGCTGCTACATCTGCGAGGTCGAGGTCGATCCGGACACCGGCAAGACGCAGATCGTCAACTTCGTCGCGGCCGACGACTTCGGCAAGGTCATCAACCCGATGATTGTCGAGGGTCAGGTGCATGGCGGCCTGGCGCAGGGCATCGGCCAGGCGATGCTGGAAGGCTGCGTCTATGACGGCGAGAGCGGTCAGCTGACCACCGCGTCCTACATGGACTACTGCATGCCGCGCGCCGACGATCTGCCGTCGTTCAACGTGATGACCACCGAGACCCTGTGCCCGGGCAATCCGCTCGGCATCAAGGGCTGCGGCGAGGCAGGAGCCATCGGTTCTCCGCCGGCGCTCATCAACGCGTTGACCGACGCGCTCGGGTCCGAGGACCTGCCGATGCCGGCGACGGCCGAGAAGGTGTGGCGTCTGGCGCAGGCTGGCCTGCAGCAGGCGGCAGAATAACGGTTGTGGCTCGTCGCGCCGTGCAGGGCGCGACAAGCCGGAGACATAACGGCGCGGGGTGCGCGTGTGCACGGCGGGGAACCCCCGGCTCCATGCACGCCCCGCGATCACGAAGCGATCCACTGCGGTTTGCTCCGGCGAGGCCGACATGCGATGGCAACCGCATGTCCCGCAGGGCGCCGCGGAGCGAAATGGAAAGGAATGACGGATGTACGAGACACACTACCATCGGGCGAGCTCGCTGGCGGATGCCGCCGGGATGCTCGCGCAGAGCGATGATCCGAAGATCCTCGCCGGCGGCCAGACCCTGATCCCGACGATGAAGCAGCGCCTGGCGGCGCCGTCCGACCTGGTCGATATCTCGCGCATCGAAGATCTGCGTGGCATCGAGAAGGTGGGCAACGCCTATGTCATCGGCGCCGGCGTGCGTCACGCTGAGGTGGCAACCAACCCCAGCATCCAAGGTGACATTCCCGGACTGGCGGCGCTCGCGGGCATGATCGGCGATCCGCATGTGCGCCATCGCGGCACCATCGGCGGGTCGATCGCCAACAACGATCCGGCCGCCGACTATCCCGCCGCCATGATGGCGCTGGATGCGACCATCGTGACCAGCAAGCGTGAAATCGCGGCCGGCGATTTCTTCGTCGGCATGTTCGAGACCGCGCTCGAGGACGACGAGATCGTCACTCATGTGCGCATTCCGGTGCCGCAGGCCTCCGCCTACTGCAAGTTCCCGAATCCCGCCTCGCGCTATGCGATGGCAGGCGTCTTCGTCGCCAAGGCGGCGGACGGCTCGCCGCGGGTCGCGGTAACGGGTGCGGGTGCGGACGGCGTGTTCCGTTCCACCGAAATGGAGCAGGCACTGGCCTCCAATTGGTCGCCCGATGCCGTGGCTGGGATCACCGTGGATGCGTCCGGGCTTCTCGGCGACATTCATGGATCGGCGGAATATCGTGCCAATCTGGTCACCGTGATGGCCAAGCGCGCGGTCGCCGCAGCCTGATTTGTCGGCCATGGAGACACGAAAAGGGCGGGAAATTTCCCGCCCTTTTTTTGATTCACGTGAGGTTGCCCGACTGCGTCCGCGGCGATGCCGGCGCTTTTCGAGAGATGCCGTCCGTCAGGCGGCAGTGACATCGCGCAGGAAGCGGTCGATTTCGCTGCGCAGGTCCTCGGTCTTGCGCGAGACGTCGGTGGTCGCCGAATGCACGGTCGTGACCGAGCCGCTCGTCTGACTGACCGCAGCCGCGAGCGTCTTCATGTTCTGGCTGACCGAGGTCGTGCCACGGGTTGCATCCTGGACGCTGCGGCTGATTTCATCCGTTGCCGCGCCCTGCTGCTCCACGGCGGCGGCGATGGCGCCGGTGTACTGGTTGACCTCGTTCATGGTTTCGGTGATCGCGCCGATGGCATCCACCGCGCCGGTGGTCGACGCCTGGATCGCGGCCACCTGGGCACCAATTTCCTCGGTCGCCTTGGAGGTCTGGGTCGCCAGTTCCTTCACTTCGGCGGCAACGACCGCAAACCCCTTGCCCATCTCTCCGGCCCGGGCCGCCTCGATGGTGGCGTTGAGCGCCAGCAGGTTGGTCTGTTCGGCGATATCCTGGATCAGGCTGATGACCTCGCCGATCTTGCTGGCTGCGGCGGCCAGCGAGGAAACCTTAGCGTTGGTTTCCTGTGCGCCCGTGGTTGCCGTGTTGACGATTTCCGTGGTTTGAGCGACCTGCCGGTTGATCTCCTGGATCGAGGAGGAGAGCTCCTCCGCCGCGCTGGCCACAGTCTGGACGTTGGTATTGGCCAGTTCCGAGGCGCCCGCCGCCTCGCTGGTCTGCGCGGCCGCCTGGCTGGCGATTTC
>JBFHII010000445.1:0-2963 GCA_041596535.1 Breoghania sp.
CCCTACCGCGATCCCAACAACTACGTGAAGCTGTCGGGCCGCCTCGCCGAGCAACTGGCCGCCAGCGAGCCGAACGGCGCTATCTGGGCCAACCAGTTCGATAATGTCGCCAACCGCCAGGCGCATATCGAGACCACCGGCCCGGAAATCTGGCGCCAGACCGATGGCCGCGTCGACGGCTTCGTCTCCGCCGTGGGCACCGGTGGCACGCTGGCCGGCACGGCGATTGCGCTGAAGGCAAAGTCAGCGGCGGTCCAGATCGCGCTGGCTGACCCGATGGGCGCGGCCCTTTACAATTTCTACAAGCACGGCGAGCTGAAATCGGAAGGCTCCTCGATCACCGAAGGCATCGGCCAGGGCCGTATCACCGCCAATCTGGAAGACGCCCCCATCGACCGCGCCTACCAGATTCACGACGCCGAGGCGCTGCCCTACGTCTTCGACCTGCTGCAGCACGAGGGTCTGTGCCTGGGCGGTTCGTCGGGAATCAACATCGCGGGCGCGGTCCGGCTGGCGCGCGATCTCGGCCCCGGGCACACCATCGTCACCGTGCTGTGCGACTACGGCACGCGCTATCAGTCGAAGATGTTCAACCCCGAGTTCCTGCGCTCGAAGGATCTCCCGGTGCCTGCGTGGCTGGAACGCAAGAGCACGATTTCCGCCCCCTTCCAATGATCGGAAGCGCCCGGGAACGGACCGCATCCGCGGCCGTTCCCGAAGTGCTGCGTCAAACCGCCATCACGCCCGGAGGGCTCCTTCTCGAGTCGCACCCCATGCCCTTTCTTCCCTTGTCGAAACTGCTCTAGGCTTCCCGGGAGTTGAGGACCGATCATGAGCTGGCCAATATCGACAATGGAGGATCTTCCGGACGTCCTGGCGGGCGTCGTCCTGGTGTTCTATCTGCTCGCCGCCGTCTGCGCCGTGCGCGAACTGCTCTATGGCCGGAGCTCGCAGGGCACCATCGCCTGGCTCCTGTCGCTGGTATTCTTTCCCTATGTCACGGTCTTTGCCTATCTGGCCTTCGGCTGGAAGCGGTTCGACGACTACGTCAAGATCCGCAGGCCGGCCGACCGCATCGACAACGACCTCCCCGAACCGCGCCGCTTGCTCGCCCTGCGCGCGGACTTCGAGAACAGGCAGGCCGCCGCCGCATGGCCGTTGCTCAACACGGTCGCCCCGCTGCCGTTTCTGGATGGCAACACGGCGGAAATCCTGATCGACGGCGAAGCCACCTTTTCCTCGATGCTTGACGGCATCCGTGCGGCCAGGAGCCATGTGCTCGTTCAGTTCTACATCCTGCGCGACGATAGCCTGGGCAAGCGGCTGGCCGACTGCCTGATCGAGAAGGCCCATGCCGGCGTCACGGTCCTGCTGCTTTACGACGACATCGGCTCCGCGGGCCTGCGCCGCGCCTATCTCAAGCGGCTTACGGACGCGGGCGTCACGGTCAGCGGTTTCAACCGCAGCCGCCCGATGTTCATCGGCCTGCGGCCGTTCCGGATCAATTTCCGCAACCACCGCAAGGTGCTCGTCGTCGACGGCACAGTTGCCTGGGTCGGCGGACTGAACATCGGCGACGAATATCTCGGCAAGGACCGCCGTTTCGGCCGCTGGCGCGACACCCATGCGCGCGTCGAGGGACCCGCGGCGCTGGCCTGCCAGTTGTCGTTCGCCGAGGACTGGCAATGGGCAACCCGCAGCTACCCGCCCGTGCCCTGGCCCGATCCCGAACCGCAAAGCGACGGCATGCCGGTGCTGGTGATGCCCTCCGGCCCCGCCGACGAGATCGAGACCTGCGCCGTCGCCTTCACAGAGGCCATCGCCCGGGCGCGCAAGCGGCTGTGCATCGTCAGCCCCTATTTCGTGCCCGGGGAGAACATCGCCACGGCGCTCAGCGCGGCGGTGCTGCGCGGCGTCGACGTGCACCTGCTGCTGCCGCAGAAGCCGGATCACTGGATCGTCTGGCTGGCCTCGTCCAGCTATGCCCGCGACATGGCCGCCCGCGGGGTTCACGTGCACAGCTACCGCGGCGGGTTCCTGCACCAGAAGGTCATGCTCGTCGACGACGCCTTGCTCAGCATCGGCACGGTGAACTTCGACAACCGCTCGATGCACATCAATTTCGAGGTGACCCTGTGGTTTACCGACAACCGCATCATCACCGCTGCGAAACGCATGCTGGACGAGGATTTCGACCAGTCGGTCGAACTGCACGACGCGGATTTTGCCAGGCGTGGCCCGCTGTGGCATTTGCTGGGCCGGATCGCCCGATTGTTTGCCCCGCTGCTGTAGAAATCCGCAAGCAACCGACTTAGGTTTCAGGGCAACATGCGGCGGGCGGCCCCGATCCATGAGCGGACCGTGAGCTCCGGCCGGTTGTGGTGACATGAATCGACAGCAAGGGCCGTCAAAACCGGCGAATCCGCCTAAGACTGGACACCTCAAATCCGGCTGAATGGCAATCTGGGAAGGAAACACGAATGGACCGGCGCAATCTGGTGTCGAGCGAATGGCTGAACGCGCATCTCGACGCGCCCGACGTGGTGGTGCTCGACGCCTCGACGTATCTGCCCAATCAAAACCGTGACGGCCACGCGGAATACCTCGAGGCGCACATTCCCGGCGCCGTGTTCTTCGATATCGATGCGATCAGCGACAAGACGAGCGCCCTGCCGCACATGCTGCCGCCGGCGCATGAATTCTCGTCCCACATGCGCAGGCTCGGCATCGGCGACGGCCAGACCATCGTCGTTTACGATGGCGCGGGCCTGTTTTCCGCGGCCCGCGTGTGGTGGACCTTCCGCATCATGGGCGTGGACAGCGTCTACGTCCTCGACGGCGGCCTACCCAAGTGGCGCGCGGAGAACCGCCCGCTCGAACAGGGCCCGGTCTCCCGGCCGGACCGGCATTTCACCGCACGGCTCAACCACGCCATGGTCCGCACCGCCGACGACATCCGCGCC
>JBFHII010000446.1:0-2951 GCA_041596535.1 Breoghania sp.
GAGGAAATCGCCCGCCGGGCGCCGTCGGTTGACCTGGTGTTCGGGCCGCAGAGCTATCACAAGCTGCCGGATCTGGTGACACGGGCCTCCAACGGTGCGCGCATCGTGGAGACGGAGTTTCCCGTCGAGGACAAGTTCGCGCATCTGCCCGCGGCTTCGCGCGCGGTCACCCGCAAGCGCGGCGTGACGGCGTTTCTCACCATCCAGGAAGGCTGCGACAAGTTCTGCACCTTCTGCGTGGTGCCCTACACGCGCGGCGCGGAGCTGTCGCGGCCGGTCGCGCAGGTGCTGGCGGAAGCCCGCGGGCTGGCGGAGGCCGGCGTGCGCGAGGTGACGCTGCTGGGACAGAACGTCAATGCCTATCACGGCGCCTCGGACGACGGCGGCACGTGGGGACTCGGCCGCCTGCTGCAGGCGCTGGCGGACATTCCCGGCATCGCGCGGCTGCGCTACACCACCAGCCATCCGCGCGACATGGACGATGCGCTGATTGCCGCCCATCGCGACATCGAGGCGGTGATGCCCTACCTGCATCTGCCGGTGCAGTCGGGGTCCGACCGCATGCTCGAGGCGATGAACCGTCAGCACACCCGCGATGACTATTTCCGGCTGATCGACCGCATTCGCGCGGGGCGGCCCGATCTGGCCCTGTCGGGCGATTTCATCGTCGGCTTCCCGGGCGAGACGGATGCGGATTTCGAGGACACGATGGATCTGGTGCGGCGCGTCGGTTACGCCTCCGCCTACACGTTCAAGTACAGCCCCCGTCCGGGCACGCCCGGTGCCACCATGGACGATCATGTGCCCGAAGAGGTCAAGTCGGAACGGCTGGCGCGGCTGCAGGAGCTGATTGCGACGCAGTTGAAGGATTTCAACGCGGCCATGGATGGCCGTCTGGTGGATGTGCTCCTGGAGAAGCCCGGCCGTCGCCCCGGTCAGCTCGGCGGTCGGTCGCCGTGGCTGCAGGCGGTGCATGTCGAGGCGCCCGAGAGCCTGCTCGGCTCCATCCGTACGGTGCGGATCGAGGAAGTGCGCGCAAACAGCCTTGTCGGCCGGCTGGTCGACGAACCGGCCGCAGGCCGGGTGGGCGCGCCAGACATCATGATGCGGCAATCTACAGGAGCTGTTTGTTGACGGCGGATGTTCCCTTGCGCGGCACGCGCGACGATACGCATTCCTCTGAGGCCAAGCGCGGACAAGAGCGCACCCATCTTGTGGTTGGCTTCGACAACAACAGACTGGTCGGCGATCTGGTCGGCCAATTCGACCAGAACCTGGCAATGATCGAGCAGCGGCTCGGTCTCGAGCTGGTGGCGCGAGGCAACGAGATCACCATGCGCGGCCCGCGCGAGACCTGCGAGCAGGCGCGCCTGGTGCTCGAGGCGCTGTATCAGCGCCTGCGGCTGGGGCACGAACTGCATCCCGGAGACGTGGAAGGCGCCATCCGCATGGCGGCGACCGACAGCGGCCAGCTGTCCCTGCCGACGCTGGAGCCGCGGTCGCGGCTCGCCTTCGCGCAGATCTCCACACGCCGCAAGACGGTGGTGGCGCGCACGCCCACCCAGGACACCTATATCCGCGCCATGGATCGCGCCGACCTGATTTTCGGCACGGGACCCGCCGGCACCGGCAAGACGTTTCTGGCGGTGGCCTATGCGGCGGCGCTGATGGAGCGTGGTGACATCGAACGGCTGATCCTGTCGCGTCCGGCGGTGGAGGCGGGCGAGCGGCTCGGTTTTCTGCCCGGCGACATGAAGGAGAAGGTCGATCCCTATCTGCGGCCTCTGTATGACGCCATGTACGAGATGATGCCGGGCGAGAAGGTCGAACGCGGCATGGCGTCGGGCATCATCGAGGTGGCGCCGCTGGCCTTCATGCGCGGCCGGACTCTGTCCAACGCCGTGGTAATCCTCGACGAAGCGCAGAACACCACCGCCATGCAGATGAAGATGTTCCTGACACGGCTTGGCGACAATTCGAAGATGATCGTCACCGGCGACACCAGCCAGATCGATTTGCCGCGCGGCCAGACGTCCGGTCTGGTGGAGGCGCTGAACATCCTGAAGGGCATCGAGGACATCGCCCATGTGGCCTTCAGCGAAGCGGATGTGGTGCGGCACGAACTGGTCGGCCGCATCGTCACCGCCTATGACCGCGCCACGCGGCGCCCGCTGCCCGACGAGCCCCAAGCGCCCGACGGCCGCGGCGCATGACCGGCGTGCGACGAAAGGTGCCAATGCTGCGTGCCCGCTGTGGCACCACCGGACAACGGATTTCGGAATACCCATGAACGACGCGGCAACCTGTGATGTGATCATTGACGTGGCGGTGGACGCCCCGGGATGGCCCGGCGCGGATGCATTGAACGCCAGGGTTGCGCAGGCGTTCGCGGCCGCGGTGAATGTCGGCGCGCTGCGCTATCTTCCGGGGTCCGAGCTCAGCCTGCTGTTTTCCGACGACGCCACGGTGCGTGACCTCAACAAGAAGTGGCGCGATCAGGACAAGCCCACCAACGTGCTGTCGTTTCCCGGTGGGGACGAGACCGGACCGGTGTTCGGTCCGCTGCTTGGCGACATTGTTTTCGCCCGCGAGACGGTCGAGCGCGAGGCGAAAGTAGGTGACAAGCCGTTCGAAAACCATCTAAGCCATCTAATCGTGCACGGAATCCTTCATCTTTTTGGATATGATCACCAGATAGAGGACGATGCCGTGCGGATGGAAAGTCTTGAACGGCGTATACTTGCCAGATTGAAAATTCCGGACCCCTACGACGGGCCGCTTGTTTGAGGATCATGACCGGCCCCACCTCGGGGCTGATTGAAGCAATGACTGACATTAGCAGCAACAGCCGTGACAGCCACGGCCGCGACAATCCGGACCGCGCCAGCCAGAACCTCAAAACCGAGGCCCGCGCGGCATCCGAGCCCGAAGATCCCGCCCAGAGTACGCCC
>JBFHII010000447.1:0-2948 GCA_041596535.1 Breoghania sp.
CACAATGACACACCCTGCAGTATTTGGCAATAAAAATATTTCGTGAAAAATGTTGTCACGATTATCCCATTTCGAAGCCTTGAGGCGGAAACGATTTGGCTAGGAGCGGGGCCTTATCGGCACGTAAAAGACGATCAACGCGTTGTCTGGCGATCTTCCGGATTGTTGCTCAGGCCAAGCCCGACGCCGGTCGTTTGACGAAAAGCGTGCGGCTAGTCTGAAGGCGTATCGGGAACGCGAACTGGTAGCGCAATAGGCAACACACCGGATGATGGCGCTAAACAGCTTAAAATATAAGCTATTGAAATCATTGGACTAAAAATAAACGGCAAGGCAGTGGCTTCTGGTGCCGCCATTCGCAGGATCAAACTGCCGCGTTAGCCAAGCTGCCGCGTCTCAGCCTCATCACCGATCTCATCCTACCCCACGCTCCTCCCCCCCGATGGCCAGCGATGCCCCTGCGTGCTATAGGGGTAGAATTACCGATAGTCGCGAGCCGCATCATGTCCAGCAACGACACGCCGTCCTTCGCATCCCCGCCCTGCTTCATGCACGAACTGGATCCGGCCTACGCCGGCACCGCCGCGAATGATGAAACGGCCCGCGCCGATCTCAAGCGCTGGCGCAAGGCGGAACGCGAGCGGCAGATCGCCGCCCGGCTGGCCATTCCGGCGGACGTGCGGGCAGGTTTTTCCGGACGCATCGCGGACGCGCTCGACGCCCATCTCGGCGCAATTTCGGGACACATTGTCAGCCTCTACTGGCCGTTTCGCGGCGAACCGGATCTGCGTGAATGGGCTTCGGACATCGTCGGGCGCGGCGGGCAGTGCGCCCTGCCGGTGGTCGTCGAACCGGGCGCGCCGCTGATCTTCCGGCGCTGGAGCCCGGGCGATCCGCTCGACCGCGGCGTGTGGAACATTCCGATCCCGATGGCCGATGCCGATGAGGTGCTGCCCGACGTCGTCATCGCCCCGGTGGTCGGCTTCGATGACCGCGGCTACCGGCTGGGATACGGCGGCGGCTTCTTCGACCGCACGCTCGCGGCGATGCCGCGCAAGCCCCGGATCATCGGCGTCGGCTACACGTGCCAGCACATTCCGACGATCTATCCGCAGCCCTATGACATTCCGATGGACGTGATCCTCACCGAGGACGGCGCCACCGGTTGAGCTTTGCGGCTGAGCATTCGGGCTGAGCTTTGCGCCTGAGCTTAGCGGCTGAGCTGGCCGCCTGGCCGCGGCACCCGCGTCACGCACACGGCACCGACGCGCCGGCCACGTGGTTGTCAGAATCCCAGCAAATTTCTGCGCACGCTGACGAGATGGCGCAGCAAGGCGGTCTCGGCCAGCGTCGCGTCGCGCGCCTGCAGCGCTGCGACGATCTCGCGATGCTCGATCTCATACTGCCGGCGGCGTTCCTCGGTGACCGAGCGGCGCTTGAGCTCGCCCCACTCCGCGAGATCGCGGGCCAGGGTGATCTGCCGGTAAATCGCCTTCATCAGCCGGTTGTGGGTGGCATCGGCCAGCGCCTGGTGAAAGCGGCCGTCCCACAGCTCGAATTCCTCAAACCCCTGCGCGGCCTCGGCGCCCAGCATCGCCTCGCGGATCGCCGCCATGTCGGCGCCATTGGCGTTGGCCACCACCATCGATGCCAGCCGCGGCTCCACCAGCATGCGGGTGTCCATGATTTCCTGCGGACTGGCGTCCCGGCCAGCGTCGTCGGCATCGGCGGCCGGCTTCTCGGCCACATAGGTGCCGCTGCCGCCGATCCGCACCACCTTGCCCTGCGCCTCCAGCCGCGACAGCGCCGAGCGCACCGCGCTGCGCGCGACATTCAGCCGTTCGGCCAGCGCCCGCTCGGTCGGCAGGCGCGCGCCCGGGCCGTTCTCCGGTCCCGCCAGCAGGGCCGCCAGCGCCTGCTCGACCATGTCGGCGGAGCCATGCGCGGCCTTGCCGCAGGGTTCGTCGGCGCGCCCGGGTGCGGGGCGCGGGCCGTCGGCCAATCGCGTTTCGACCGGAGACCTGTCGATTGGTGGCGTCTCGCTGCTCATGCCGAAATAATCCGCTTCGTCTCGTCAGTGAACCGACCGGCATCGCGATGCACGCGCAACCACGGCGCATCCCGGATCCCGGTCCGCATCTGGACGGCCTTCTACCGCAGCCGTGAACACGGTGCCATTGCCCAATGTGCTGATTGCGGTTGCATCGTTCCGAACCATTCGATTATAAGGTCGATTATTGGGCGACCAATATAAAGCAAAATATGACCAATTCAAGGACCCCCGCGACACCAGGCGCCGGGTCCGGATTCGAGGAGAGGAAACATCATGGTAACTGCCGCCCCCACCCAGACCTACCCGGGCACCGAGCACTGGACGAAAAAGGGGGATGTCAATCTCTTCCTCTGGAACAAGTCGGTTCCCGGTGGCAACACCAAGGGCACGGTGCTGTTCGTGCACGGCTCCTCGATGGCCGCCCAGCCGACCTTCGACCTGCAGGTCGAGGGACGCCCCTTCTCCTCCGCCATGGACTGGTTCGTCTCGCAGGGCTTCGACACCTGGTGCGTCGACATGGAGGGCTACGGCCGCTCCGATAAGGACCGCGGCATCAGTTCGAACATCGCCGATGGCGCCGACGACCTGGTGGCGGCGACCGACTACATCGTCAAGACGACCGGCGTCGATTCGTTCCATGTCTACGGCATCTCCTCGGGCGCGCTGCGCGCCGCGGCCTTTGCCGAACGCATGCCGGAGCGGGTCGCGAAACTGGCGCTCGACGCCTTCGTCTGGACCGGCGAAGGCAGCCCGACGCTGCAGGAGCGCGCCAAGAGACTCGAGGAATTCCGCGCGATGAAGCGCCGGCCGATCGACCGCGCCTTCGTGCGCTCGATCTTCTCGCGCGACCATCCCGACTGTGCCGATGCGGCCACCGTCGAGGCCTTCGCCGACG
>JBFHII010000448.1:0-2937 GCA_041596535.1 Breoghania sp.
CTGGGCCTCGCGCTGCTGCCCTGGCGCCGTGCAGCGGATGACCGGCCGCCGCTTGTCCCCCATGCCATCCGGTATCTCGTGGTGGTGACGCTGGGTCCCGCGCTTCTGACGGCCCTGCTCGCGCTGCTCACCGGCGCGGGGCTGAAGGACATGTGGGGCGCGCCGATGTTCACGACTTCCGGGCTGCTGGCCGTGGCGCTGTTGCGCGCGCGGCTGGACGAGCGGGCGGCGCGGCGCCTGCTGGGGGGCTGCGCGGTGCTGCTGGTCGTGCTGCCGGCGGCATTCGCCATGCAAGGCCCGGTGTCGGACTGGCTGGAGCGCAAGCCGCCGCGCCACGGCTGGCCGATGGCCGGGATCGCCGGACAGCTCACCGAGGTCTGGCGCAGCGAGACCGGCCGTCCGCTGAGGATCGTCGAGGGGGAGCCGTGGCTGGCGGGGCTCGTGTCCGCGGGCAGCACGGACCGGCCCTCGGTGCGCATTCCCGGATCCGAGGCCTATTCGCCGTGGATCGCCGAAGCGGCGCTGCGGCGCGACGGATGGATGCTGGTGTGGTTCGGTTCGGGCAATGCGCCCGATGGGCCGGATGTCCGCGCCCAGGGGCATATCGCGGTGCCATGGTCGCGTCCCGATGACCTGGTGATCGGCTACGCGATCATGGCGCCGGCTGCCGATTCGGCTGCGGAATGATCGGCGAATGCGCCGAGGATCCTTCAAGGTGTCGCCTGCGACGGCACCTCAGGATGCGATTCCAGTGTCGATTTCAGAATAAATTCAAATAGTTATGTCTCGTCATCCCGGGACGCTCGCACTGGCGGGCGCCGCAGGATGGAAGTCAGCCCTCGGTGGCGAAATACGACGCGACGCGGGTGCGGATATCGTCGGCGATGACCTTCGCGGCGCGATCCTCGGCGTCGCGGGCGGCGCGGAGATTGGCGAAGCGCTGGGTGGAGAAGTCATACGACGCGTTGGCGAACGAGTTGCCGGTGAACAGCGTCTTGTCGGTCTGCGTGTCGATCAGCTGGAAGCTCGCCGTCATCGCGACCACATAGGCCGCGGGCACCTCGGCGAGCTCTTCCACCGCCATGGCCGACTTGGACTGGTTGAGGATGAAGCGCAGCCGGTAGCGCGTGGGGGCGGCCTCGCCGCCGCGCTGGAACATGAAGATCAGCTCGTTGCGCAACACCTGCGCGACGCGGTCGTCGGCCGGATCGATCTGGATGGCGGCCAGTTTTTCGTACGTCTGGCCGCCGGCGCCCAGGGTGGTGCCGTACAGCGGACGGACGTTGCATCCGCCCAGCGCCAGGCTTGACGCGAGCATCACGCCGCCCAGCAGCGCAAGGCCATGATACCGGTTGCGGCGGCGCCGGCCGCCCGGGGTGCTATGCAACGACATTCACGATCCTCTGCGGTACGACGATGACCTTGCGCGGGGCGCGGCCTTCCAGGGAGCGGGCAACGGCATCCAGCGCGAGCGCCGCCGCCTCCACGTCAGATTGCGATGCGTCGCGGGCAATGGTCAACTCTGCGCGCTTCTTGCCGTTGATCTGCACCGGCATGGTGACGCTGTCCTCGACCAGCAGCGCCTTGTCGAGTTCCGGCCAGCCGGTTTGCGCCAGCAGCGTGTCGTGGCCCAGAACGGTCCAGCATTCCTCGGCCAGATGCGGCGTCATGGGTGCCATCATGTGGACCAGGAAATCCGCAGCCTCGCGCAGCGCCCAGAGGACGTCCGCCTCCGTGGAGCCCTTGGCCAGCACCCGGCTCAGCGTGTTGACAAGCTCATACAGGCGGGCGACGGCGCGGTTGAAGCCGAGCTGCTCGATGTCGCTTTCCACCGCGGCCAGCGTTTTGTGCGCCGCGCGGCGAATCTCGGTTGCCGCGTCGCCGAAGGCCTGCGGACGCCCGGATGTCGGCGCGGTTTCGGCGATGTCGCCGATCAGGCGCCAGACCCGCTGCACGAACCGGTAGGCGCCTTGGGCACCTTCCTCGGTCCAGATCACGTCGCGCTCGGGCGGGCTG
This sequence comes from Breoghania sp., assembly GCA_041596535.1. Classification (GTDB taxonomy): domain Bacteria; phylum Pseudomonadota; class Alphaproteobacteria; order Rhizobiales; family Stappiaceae; genus Breoghania. The sequence continues at coordinate 2,017 of JBFHII010000448.1, forward strand.
TCGGAGAGCATGAACCAGCGCGCGGTGTCCGCGCCGTAGGATTCCAGGATATCGGTCGGATCGACGGTGTTCTTCTTTGACTTCGACATCTTCTCGATGGAACCGATGGTGACCGGCGATCCGTCCTTGAGCAGCGTCGCGGTGCGCTTTCCGTCGACGTCCGCGATCTCGATGTCGGCCGGGCCGACCCAGGCGCCATCAGCCGCCTTGTAGGTCTCGTGCGTCACCATGCCCTGGGTGAACAGGCCGGCGAACGGTTCCTTCAGCCCGACGTGGCCGGTGGCCTTCATGGCGCGGGCGAAGAACCGCGAATACAGCAGGTGCAGGATCGCGTGCTCGACGCCGCCGATGTACTGGTCGACGGGCAGCCAGCCGTCGGCGGCCTCGCGCTCGGTCGGGGTCTCGGCGCGTGGCGCGGTGAACCGGGCGAAATACCACGACGAGTCGACGAAGGTATCCATCGTGTCGGTCTCGCGGGTGGCCGGCTTGCCGCAGCTCGGGCAGGCGACGTGCTTCCAGGTCGGATGGCGGTCGAGCGGGTTGCCCGGCTTGTCGAAATTGATGTCCTCGGGCAGCTCGACGGGCAGGTCGGCGGCTGGCACGGGGACCGGGCCGCAACCGTCGCAGTGGATGATCGGGATCGGGCAGCCCCAGTAGCGCTGGCGCGAGATGCCCCAGTCGCGCAGCCGGTAGTTGACCTGGCGCACGCCCTGCGGCGCGCCGTCGACGGTACGGGATTCAAGCCGGCTGGCGATCTCTTCCTTGGCATCGGCGATCGCCATGCCGTCGAGAAAGTCGGAATTGAAGATCGTGCCTTCGCCGACATAGGCCTCGTCGCCGATCGTGAAGTCTTTCGGGTCGGCGCCTTCTGGCAGCACCACCGGGATGACCGGCAGGCCGTACTTGTGGGCGAAATCCAGA
>JBFHII010000449.1:0-2928 GCA_041596535.1 Breoghania sp.
CCGGTCGCTGCGCTGGGTGTAGTCGTAGACGCAGCCGCTCAGCCCCAGGGCCGTGATCGCGGCAAGCGCCGTGCGCCATCCCCACGTGTTTCGCGCGTTCATTGGCCGGGCTCCGGTCCGAGATTGATGATGTGGCCTGACGGACCGGCGATCCCGGCGCCCGTCTGGAACTTCTCGATCATCTCCGGTGTCACTTCCATCATGCCCAGCGCGAAGAACTCTGCGTCATTCGCCGGCACGGTGTTGTCGAGCGGCGAGGCGACCACCTGGCCGGGACGCGTCGGTTGCACCAGCCGCGGCGTGACGATCACCACCAGCTCGGTTTCGTTCTTCTCGTAGCTGGAGGATTTGAACAGCGATCCCAGGATCGGCACGTCACCGATCCACGGAAGCTGGTCCTGGTTCAGGTTGGCCTGGTTCTGCAGCAGCCCGGCCACCGAAAAGCTCTGGCCGTCGCGCAGTTCCACGGTCGCGTCCAGTTTGCGGGTCGTGAACACCGGGTCGCCGGCGGTGGTGTAGCTGCCGATGCCGCTGACCTCGGGCGACAGCTGGACCTGGATCCGGTCGTCGTCCAGCGCCACCGGCGTGAAGGCCAGCCGGACACCGAAATCCTTGTAGGAAATCGTGGCGTTGCCGTTGGCGTCGGGCACGCGGACCGGAACCTGCCCGCCGGCCAGGAAACTCGCCTTGACGCCCGACAGCGTCGTCAGGTTCGGCTCGGCCAGCGTACGCACCAGCCCCTTGCTTTCCAGTGCATTGATGGTGGTGGACAGGCTGAAGCCCGTGCCGCCGGAAATGATGTTGGCGACGAAGGAGGAGAAGGAGGCTGCGTCTCCGGAGGGGCCGAGCGGATCGCCGCCGATCGACACCGAGCCGCCGTTGCCCGAGCCGTTCCACTGGATGCCCAGTTGCCGTCCGGCCTCGCGCTGCGCTTCAAGCACGCGCACTTCCAGGTTGACCTGCTGGCCGCCTGCGATCGTCATCGTGTTGACGATGGCGGGGCTGCCGTACTGGGCCACGATCGCCAGCACCTTGTCCATCGAGGGGCGGTCGGCGACGCTGCCCGAAAGCCGGATGCGGCCGTTGATCGTGCTCACCGTGACATCGGAGCTCGGCATCGCCGCGCGGATGGCGCGGGTCATGTCGGCGGTGTCCGCGCCCACTTCCACGGCCAGCAGACCCACCGGGGTGCCGGTGGCCGAATACAGGTTGACGGTGGTGGTGCCGAAACTCTTGCCGGCCAGGTACAGCGAGCGATCGGTGATCGGCTGCGCGTCGGCGATGGCGGGATCGGCGGAGACGATCTTGCCGACGGATTCGGACATCACAACGGTCACCGCCTGCGAGACGGGCAGTTGAATCCGCATCACCGATGTGGTGGCAAGGTCATAGTCGATCGTCTGCGCACGTGCGGCGGTCAGCCCGACCCACGCAAGCATGGCGCCGAGCAGCGTCATGAGCACGGCCCGTCGCATGAACGCTGCCGACGCCCGGGCAGGGGCTACGGACGAATACTTACAGAAGCTGTTTGCGTGACCGGTCAATCTGCGATGCTTTGCTGTTGTTTCAGACCAACACCCAAGGCTTAGCAGTGTTTGGTCAACGGGGTCTTAACGGGAAAATGTATTTCGGGCGCCGCACGCGGCCTCGGTGGCAGGTAAACGGCCGCCTGCGGCTCGATTGACCAAGGCTGAGTTCCGATTTTCTGGCGCGCCGCGTGGCCGATGCTCTGCGGTCACGGCAGGCGGTGGTGCCGACGCTGTCTGTGCGGGTGTGGCGCACGCCCGACCTTGAGCGGCCGGGCGGCGTCAGTTCGTCCAGAACGGGCTGGAGATCCGGATGGCCTGATTGGACCCGCGATGCTCGATCGGGGCGTTTTCGGCGTAATCGGTGACCGACCGCAGCACCAGCGACAGTTGCCCGATGGTGGCGGCGTTGATCAGCACCTCGGCCTCGGTCGGGTCGAGTTCCAGCGTCGCGATCGCCAGGCTCGTGAAGTTCTCGGCGCGCCGCACGTCGGCCTTCTTGACCTCGCCCTTGGCGTTCATTTCTCCCAGCCGTGAATCGATCGCCAGCACGCGCACGTTGTGCAGGATCGTCTGCGACTGGCGGATGGCCTTGGCCGTTTCGTCCTGGGACGAGCGTCCGGCGGCCTTGCGGGTCAGCACCACGTCGACGTGATCATTGGGATTGACGAAGCCGCCGGAGGCGGATTCCGCCGCCACCGACACGGAAACCGCGCGCATGCCCGCGTTCAGCACGGCTGACAGATAGCCCTGCGAGGCGTCCGCCAGCTTCTGCGCGCGGATCGGCTCGCCCGGGAAAATCTCGAACCGCGCCACCGACCCGCTCATCTCGGCGATGGCCTTGGGAGCCGCGGTCATGGTGATGTATTCCGGACGCAGCGAGGCGTCCGGCCAGTCTTCCCAGGCGACCGTCTTCTCGGAAATCTGTTCGCCGATGCCGATCTCGCTTCTGGCGACCAGGATCTGCGTCGTCTTGGCCGCGATGACCTGCGGGGCCGCCTGAATGACGGGCTGGGTGGCCTGGACGTCGCGTTGCGTCGTCAGAAGGGCGGCGATGCCGCCCGACCCCAGGGCCATCAGCAGCACCAGGATGCGCGAGGGGCGCTTGATCATTCCGCGCAGCATGCGGCGGCTCCTTGCCTTGAAACCCCGTTCGTGAACCTCGGCGGCGCGTCGCCATTGCAGCTCGGAGCGCAACACCTCGGGACCACGCCGGTCGAGCTTGCGGCGCTCTTCGCCCTGGTACTCGCCCTCGCGGCCGGGCTGCCGGCGGTCACCGCCCTTGCGGCGGTCGCCCTGACGGCGCTCGCCGGTGGTCTCTGCATCAGCCTGTTCGGCGATCGGTTTCTTGAGTATCGACACAGGGCCCTCACGGAAGCGATTGGTCTCGCGCAGGGCGGCC
>JBFHII010000450.1:0-2898 GCA_041596535.1 Breoghania sp.
GCCGAAGCGGCGGGCACGCCGTTCCTGCCGCTGGACGTGGGCATCGGCATCAACACCGGAACCTGCGTCGTCGGCAACATGGGCTCGGAATTCCGCTTCGACTATTCGGTGCTGGGCGATGCGGTCAATCTCGCCTCGCGGCTCGAAGGCCAGTCGAAGACCTACGGCGTGCCGATCATCCTCGGCTCCGGTACGGCCGAGCGGGTGCGCGACAGCTTTGCGGTGATCGAGATCGATCTCATACGGGTCAAGGGCAAGCTGGAGCCAGAGCGGGTGTTCTGTCTTGCCGGCGACGATGCGGTTGCGCGGGATCCGGCGTTCCAGTCGGCCACGCAAGCGTTCGAGACGGCGCTGGCTGCCTATCGCGCGCAGCGGTGGGAGGACGCGCTGACGGTGCTGGAGAGAGTCCGCGCCTCGCAGCAGCCCGGCATCGTGCCGCTGGCTGATCTGTACGAGGCGCGGATCAGGGCGTTTGCCGACAACCCGCCTCCGGCGGACTGGGACGGCGTCTTCGTGGCCACCAGCAAGTAGGCGTCGCGGCAGGCCGTTCCGTCCGTTATGGCGCCGTGCCGGGCGGTTCGCGCTCGGGGCAATGCGACTGGCGTTCCCCGTACGAATTCGGGAACGGTGATCTGCGATCGCGATGGACCGGCCTGGCCGTTGGCAAGGGTGCTCGTCGGACCATTGTTCTGCTTTGGCCGGAGCGTCCGTTTCGGATGCAGTGCCGAGTTGGGATTCGGGCGCGCGCCGAATTCTCGGAGTTCCGGCCGAGGGTTGGCCGGCGTCACCCGGGTGTCTCGCGATATTTCCACATGACAGATTCGGCGGATGACGGCTGCGGACATGCCGCAGTTCGAGGCCAGATCGTGGCCTGGCTGCGGTCTGGGCTTTCGTTAGGTAATGTTGATTGTTGTTCTTGTTTCTTTTGTATAGATGAATTTCCATGAAGTTTCATGAAAGGTCATAGACCTGATACCTGAATATACAAAATTTCATGATCCGTAGCGTAATGCCCATACGAAAGTATATGAACAATATTCCTCGGGTGGGCCGAACCGGTGATGGGGTCCCAGCATTGGAAAATATCAAAGTATGAATTCCGGCAAAGGGGTAGCCGAAGCGGGGCAGTTCGTGGTTTGTTAGGAAAGGACCGCAAACAAGCATCCCTGTGTCGCGAAAGCGCCGGATGCCGGACTTGCGCAATCTGATTCAAGTCCGATTACGGACAATCCAAAAAGGGAGACCAGGATGTCGAAATCCACCGATTCCGAGTTACTCAAACGCCTGGAAATGGCTGCGCGCTCGGGCGGGATAACCAAGCGCGATTTCATCCGCTATTCGGTCGCCGCCGGCATCGCCGCTACGTCCGCGACCGGCCTTTGGTCGACCAAGGCAATGGCGAAGCCTGTTCGCGGCGGAACCTTCCGCTGGGGCATCCACGACGGTAACACGTCGGACACCCATGATCCGGGCACTTACACGACACGCCAGATGATCTTCCTGGCGCATCAGTACCGCTGCTATCTGACGATGATCAATCCGGACAACACTCTGGGTCCGGATCTCGCCACGGCCTGGGAAGCCACGCCCGATGCGGCCGAGTGGACGTTCAAGCTCAACGAGAACGCGCATTTCGGCCTGAGCGGCAACAAGATCACCGCCAAGGACGTCGTGGCCTCGCTCAACCACCACCGCGGCGACAAGTCCACCTCCGCGGCGAAGAGCCTGCTGGCCGATGTCACGGACATCACCACCGACGGCGATTACGCGATTGTCATCAAGCTGGCACGCGGCACGGCCGACCTGCCGTGGCTGATGACCGATTATCACCTGGCCATCTGCCCGGCGAACGACGACGGCACGATCGACTGGCAGTCCGGTGAGGGCGGTGGCCCTTACAAGATCGACGGCGGCGAGTTCGGCGTCAGCTGGTCCCTGAGCCGGAACGAAGGCTGGCACGGCGAGGGCGCGTATTTCGACAAGGTCGAGATGCTGATCCTGAACGACCCGAATGCCCGCCAGACGGCGCTTGTCACGGGCGACGTCGATTGCGTGTCCCAGGTCGAGCTGAAGACGCTGGCACTGCTGCAGCGGGATCCCAGGATCAAGGTCGACAACGTGCCGTCGGGCGCCGCGATCACCATGCCGATGTTCTGCGACACGGCGCCGTTCGACGACGTGAACGTGCGCACGGCGCTGAAGCTGTCGATGGACCGTAACGAGATCGTCGACAAGATCGCCTTCGGCGCGGCAACGATCGGCAACGATTTCCATATCTCGCCGGTGCAGCCCTACTGGCCGGACGACATCCCCCAGTACGAGTACGATCCGGAAAAGGCCAAGTCGCTGCTGAAGAAGGCCGGCCACGAGAATCTGTCGATCTCGCTGTCGACTGCGGACAGCGTGTTCTCGGGCGCCGTCGACATGTGCGTGCTCTATGCGGAGCAGGCCAAGAAGGCCGGCATCGACATGCAGGTCGTGCGCGAGCCGAACGACGGCTACTACTCCGATGTCTGGCTGAAGAAGCCGTTCTGCGCGGTGTCCTGGGGCTCCCGTCCGACTCCGGACGTGATGTTCACGCTGGCCTACAAGGACGACGCGGCCTGGAACGAAAGCCATTGGAAGAACGAGCGGTTCAACGAGCTTCTCCTGCAGGCCAAGTCGGAGCTCGACGACACCCTGCGGGCGGAGATGTACCGCGAGATGAGCCTCATCATGCATGACGATGGTGGGACGATCATTCCGTTCTTCAACAACTTCGTCTTCGCGAGCCGCTCCAACGTGATGCACGGCGAGCAGCTTGCCGCCAGCTGGGCCTGCGACGGTGCGCGTGCGCCGAGCCGCTGGTGGTTCGAAGAAGCCTGATCGTGAAGCTTGGTGCGGCCGGCCGGCCCCGCC
>JBFHII010000451.1:0-2889 GCA_041596535.1 Breoghania sp.
GGGAAGCTCGCCCGGCGCAATCGCCACCCGCTCGAACGCGTCGCTGCGCGCCAGAAGCGCGTCGATCTGCGCCGCGCCCTCCTCAGGCTCGAGCGAACAGGTGCAATAGACCACAAGCCCGCCGGGCTTCACCCAGTCCGCTACACGGTCGAGCACCGCCGCCTGGATCGCGGCCAGCGCCTCGATGTCCTTCGGGCGCTTGAGATACGGGATGTCGGGATGCCGGCGGATGGTGCCGGTGGCGCTGCATGGCGCATCCAGCAGGATCGCGTCGAACGGCTCCTCGGGCACCCACAGCGGCGGCTGAACACGGCTTGAACCCGTCTTTTTCCTGCCCTTGGCCGGCGCCTCCGGGCTGATGCCGTCAGGTTCCCGGGTGGCCACCTCGATCGCGTCCGGGTCGCCCACCAGGTCCGCGACCACGGTTTTCACCTTCAGCTTGAGCCGCTTCATGTTGGCGTCCAGCCGCTTGAGCCGCGCGGACGACACATCCACCGCGGTCACATCGGCACCGGCGGCGGCCAGCTGCGCGGTCTTGCCGCCCGGCGCCGCGCAGAGATCCGCCACGCGCAGGCCCGACACGTCGCCCAGAAGCCGCGCGGGCAGGCTGGCGGCCGCATCCTGCACCCACCAGTCTCCCTTGGAGAACCCGGGCAGCTTTTCCAGAGCGCCGCGCAATTGCAGCCGCACCGACCCCGTCGGCAGCACGATGCCGTCGTAGCGTTCCGCCCAGGCCGCCGCGTCGTTTTGCCCCTCCGCACCGGGCTTCAGCGTCAGATCGAGTGCTGCTTCGCTCAGGTGCGCGCGGGCGATCTCGCGGCCTTTCTCGGTTCCATAGGCCGCTTCCCAGCGTTCGCGCATCCATTCCGGCGTGTTCAGGACACTCTCGTCCTGTGTCGCGAGGATCTCGTCGCGCTCGCGGATCAGCCGCCGCAACACCCCGTTGATCAGCCCCTTGTAGGGCTGCGCCTTGCGGTCGCGCCCGGCGTGGGTGACAGCCAGCGACACGGCGGCATGATCGGCCACCTCGAGAAACAGGATCTGGGCAATCGCCACATGCAGAATGTCTTCGGCCCGCCCGGTCTTTTCCGGGATCGGCCGGTCAACGAGCTTCGCCACGACATCGGCGATCTGGCCGCGCCGGCGCAGGGCAACCGAGACAATGGCCCGGGTCAGCGCCCGGTCCTTGACGTCAAGCTCGCGATAGACCGCATGGCCCGTGCGCGGATCGAGCTCGCCGGTCAGCGTCGCCTTGCGGTGCACGACATTGCCGAGAATGTCGGCCGCGGCCCGGCGGGAGGCCAGCCCAGCGACGCCCTGCGGCTTCGGAGCGTTCTGTCTTTTCTTCTGTGTGTGGTGCGGTTTGCGATCAGCGCCGTGCTCTGCGGCGCTCATCCCCACGGCCCCTTGGGCGCCGGGCCGTCACGCGGCACCGGCGGCACGGCGGTCCCGCCCCGGCTCGCGGGGCGCGTCGCGCGCATGGGCCGCCCACCCGCGGCACCGCCGCCTTGGGCCATCTCCTGCAACGCGCGGATGCGGTTGGCCGTATCGGGGTGGGTCGAGAACAGATTGTCCATGCGTTCGCCTGACAGGGGGTTGATGATGAACATATGCGCGATCGCGGGATTGCGTTCGGCATCGTCGTTGCGGATGTGGCTAACGCCCCCGGCGATTTTCTGCAAGGCGGATGCAAGCGCCAGCGGCTGACCGCAGATCTGCGCGCCCATACGGTCGGCGGCATATTCGCGCGTCCGGCTGATCGCCATCTGCACCAGCATGGCGGCCAGCGGCGCCACGATCATCGCCACGATCACGCCGATGAATCCGAAGGGATTGTTGTTGTCGCGATTGCCACCGAAGAAGATCGCGAAATTGGCCAGCATGGAGATCGCACCGGCAAACGTCGCCGTGATCGTCATGATCAGCGTGTCGTGATTCTTCACATGCGCCAGCTCGTGCGCCATGACCCCGGCCAGTTCCTCGCGGTTGAGCGCGTCGAGCAGGCCGGTGGTCGCCGCAACGGCGGCATTCTGCGGATTGCGGCCGGTGGCAAAGGCGTTCGGCTGCGGATTGTCGATGATGTAGACCTTCGGCATCGGCAGGTCCGCGTTGCGCGCCAGCTCCGCGATCATCGCGTGGAATTCCGGCGCATTGCGCTGATCGACCTCGCGCGCATGGTTCATGCGCAGCACCATCTTGTCGGAATTCCAGTAGCTGAACACGTTCATGCCCAGCGCCACCACGAAGGCGATCATCATGCCGGTCTGGCCACCCAGCATCAGTCCCAGCCCCATGAACAGGGCCGTCATCGCCGCCAGAAGCAGGGCTGTACGGAAGTAATTCATTGCCGGTCCATCACTCTGAACAAGGGTCACGATGGCCGATTGCGGCCACATCTCGTGTATTATGATGGGAAGTGCCGCGCTTGCCCGCAAGCCGGGAGATGCGCTATTGCGCGAAGATCCGCCCGTCAGCCGCGCGGCCACGGCATCAAACGCCTTTGAGGAAGGAACCCCGCATGAGCGAGTCCGAGACGCCGACCGACTATTCGAGCCGCACGGTCCTCGGCGAGGAGCAGACGGCACCCGCACGCCGGTTCGAGGATCTGCCGCCCGCCGCCCAGCGGGCGCTCAGGGAAGCCGAGGAACGCCGCAAGAATGCCAAGCCGCTGGATCTGCCGAAGGAGCTCAACGGCCGCGATGGCCCTGAACCGGTGCGCTACGGCGACTGGGAGAACAAGGGAATTGCAAGCGATTTTTGAGCGCCGGGGCAGACACAGGCAGGTGTGCCGGAACGTCGACACTCGTCAGCCCTATCGCAACGCCTTCTCGATCGCCTCGCGGATGAGCCGCTGATAGGGGATATCGCGTTCCCTGGCGCGGGCCTTCA
>JBFHII010000452.1:0-2873 GCA_041596535.1 Breoghania sp.
GCGTCGTGGTCTCCAACGCCTCGCTGCACAACGAGGATTACATCAAGGGCCTGGGCCAGGACGGCGAGCCGTTGCGTGGCGGCAAGGACATCCGCGTCGGCGACACGGTGCGCATCCAGCGCGCCGGCGATGTGATCCCGCAGATCCTCGACGTGGATCTCGCCAAGCGCCCCGCCGACGCCGAGCCCTACCCGTTCCCCACCGAGTGCCCGGCCTGTGGCAGCCACGCGGTGCGCGAGGTGCACCCGAAGACCGGCCGGATCGACGCCATCCGCCGCTGCACCGGCGGGCTGATCTGCCCTGCGCAGGCGACCGAGAAGCTGAAGCATTTCGTCTCGCGCAACGCCTTTGACATCGAGGGCCTGGGCGACAAGCAGGTCGATGCCTTCTATGCCGACGGGCTGGTGCAGAACCCTGCGGATATCTTCACGCTGGAGGCGCGTGATCGCGCCTCGCTGACCCGGCTCAGGAACAAGGACGGCTGGGGCGAGGTGTCGGCCAAAAACCTGTTTGCCGCTATCGACGAGCGCCGCGAGATCGATCTCAACCGCTTCATCTACGCGCTCGGCATCCGCCACGTGGGCGAGGGCAACGCCAAGCTGCTGGCGCGCGCCTATGGTTCCTGGGAGGCTTTTGCCAAGGCCATGCGGGCGGCGGAGGATCACGCGGGCGAGGCCTGGGCGGAGCTCAACAACATCGACGGTGTCGGCGAGGTCGTCGCCGAGGCCCTGGTGCAGTTCTTCTCCGAGCCGCACAACCGGGAGGTGCTCGAGGCGCTGCTCGCCGAAGTCACCCCGCGGGACGCGGAAAAGATCGCCGACACCGGCTCGCCGGTCGCCGGCAAGACGCTGGTGTTCACCGGATCGCTGGAGCGCATGACCCGCGACGAAGCCAAGGCCATGGCCGAGCGCTTTGGCGCCAAGGTCGCCGGCTCGGTGTCGAAGAAGACCGATCTGGTCATCGCCGGCCCCGGCGCCGGCTCGAAACTCAAGAAGGCCGAGGATCTTGGCGTCGAGGTGATCACCGAGGACGCCTGGTTCGAGCTGGTGGGCGAGGGCTGACGCCGCTTTCCAAAGTCTCGTTTCAAATTCACCATTACGAATGTTTAACTTGTTCAAGCGCCGTGACTGGCCTCTTCTTGCGACACCAGAGATTGGTGGAGAAAGACGATGGCAATGACGGATACGCGGGCCGGATACGGCTGGATTTCAATCGCCCTGCATTGGGCCGTGGCGGCGCTGGTGATCGCGCTGTTCATCATCGGCCAGCAGTTCGAGGATCTCGGCCGCGAAGCGGGTGCGTCGCTGCGTGGATTGCACGTCTCGCTGGGCATGATCGCCGTCGTCGTGGTGCTGGCCCGTATTGCCTGGCGGGTCACCCAGGGCAGCCCGCGGAAGGCCGATGACCCCAGACTGATACTGCTGCTGTCCACAGTCATCCAGTGGGGGCTGATCCTCGCGACCCTGGCGCTGGTGATCACCGGACCGCTGTCGATCTGGAGCACCGGGCGGCCGATCAACGTCTTCGGCCTTTTCGACCTGGCCTCGCCGCTCGGGCGCAACCGCGAACTGCACGAGGTGATGGAAGAGGTCCACGAGATGGCGTCCTCGGCGCTGCTGCCGCTGGTGGCGCTGCATGTGCTCGGCGCGCTCAAGCACGCGGTGCTGGATCGCGACGGCATCTTCACCCGCATGCTGCGCCCCGCCCGCGAGGGCTGAGCGGCGCTTTCCGCGTCATGCGGGGCGCGGGGCTGAAAAACTCGTCCACACGCCTCGCATACGCCCCATTTGTTGCTATATTGTTCTGCACGGCATCACGGATTCGCAAGGCGGCGCATGACAGACCCGAACGGGTATTCCGACGACGATTTGGATGATTGGGGCGTCGGAGCGCCAGAACGTGTGCCTGCTCCTGCACCGGGACCAGGGTCTGCGCCTGTCGCGGCAGCCGGCGGCGGCATCGCCGCGCGGGCGCTGGCCGCGCGTGCGCAGCGCGCGCCGGAGTATCTGGCGGGTCTCAATCCGGAACAGGGCCAAGCGGTGGAAACCGTCGACGGGCCGGTCCTGGTACTCGCCGGCGCGGGCACCGGAAAGACCCGCGTGCTGACCACCCGCATCGCGCATATTCTGGCCACCGGCCGGGCCCATCCGGGCCAGATCCTTGCCGTCACCTTCACCAACAAGGCGGCGCGCGAGATGAAGGAGCGCATCGCCTCGCTGGTCGGCGGCTCCGTCGAGGGCATGACATGGCTCGGCACCTTCCATTCCATCGGCGTGAAGATCCTGCGCCGGCACGCGGAGCTGGTGGGCCTTCGCCCCGATTTCACGATTCTCGACACCGACGACCAGCTGCGGCTCATCAAGCAGCTGATCAAGGCGGAGGGGCTGGACGACAAGCGCTGGCCGGCGCGGCAGTTCGCGCAGATCATGGATGGCTGGAAGAACCGCGGCCTCACCCCCTCCGAGGTGCCCGAGGGCGAGCGGCGGGCGTTCGGCAACGGCACGGCGGGAAAACTCTACGAGGACTACCAGGAGCGCCTGCGCATCCTCAATGCCGCGGATTTCGGCGATCTGCTGCTGCATTGCATCCGGCTGTTCCGCGAGCATCCCGACGTGCTCAAGGGGTTCCAGGACCGTTTTCGTTACATGCTGGTGGACGAGTATCAGGACACCAACGTCGCGCAGTACCTGTGGCTGCGGCTGCTGGCCCAGGGCAATCGCAACATCTGCTGCGTGGGCGATGACGACCAGTCGATCTACGGCTGGCGCGGCGCAGAAGTCGACAACATCCTGCGCTTCGAACACGATTTTCCCGGCGCCGTGGTCATCCGGCTGGAGCGCAACTACCGCTCGACGCCGCATATCCTCGCCGCC
>JBFHII010000453.1:0-2858 GCA_041596535.1 Breoghania sp.
ATTCCGATCGGCATCCTGATGGGCAAGAACCGCCTGCTGGATGAACTGCTCCTGCCGTGGGTCAACATCTTCCTCAGCGCACCGCTGACGGCGCTGGTTCCGGTGCTGATGGTGCTGTTCGGCTTCGGCATGAAGTCGATCATCATCACGACGTCGCTGTTCGCGATCTGGATCATCATCCTGAATTCGCGTGCCGGCGTCATGCAGATCAACCGGTCGCTGGTGGAGATGGCGCGCAGCTACGGCGCAAGCCCGCTGGACGCCTTCTTCAAGATCTACTTCTGGGCATCGCTGCCGGAAATCCTCGGCGGCGTCCGCATCGGCGTCATCCGGGCGGTGAAGGGCGTGATCATCGGCCAGCTGCTGATCTCCATCGTGGGTTTCGGCGCGCTGTTCGAACTCTACGCCAACAACTTCCTGATGGCGCACTTCTGGGCGGTTCTGGTGGTGCTCTTCGCACTGGCGTTCAGCGTGTCGGAGTTCCTTGCCTTCCTGGAACGCCGCGTGTCCTACTACGCCGCGAGCCGCTAGGGCTTTCGTCGCGAACCCTCGCCCGAAAGGGCTGCAAGATGAAGGAGCAGGCCACAACCGGCCTGCTCTTTTTCGTTTCCGGTGACGGATCGGCTCCGGTTGACGGACGATACGGCCCGCCTTCAGGCGTCGCCATGCGCATCGGCATCACGGCTCAGCGCGCGGCTCAGCGCCCGCGCAAGTTCGATCCGCCGGAACGGCTTGCGCAACAGAATGGCGTCCTCGCCAAACTCCCCGGGCACAACCCGCGAAATATCCGCGTAGCCGGTCATGAAAACCACGGAAAGCGCCGGCGAGACCGTCCTTGCGCGCCGCGCCACCTCGGTCCCCGGCATGCCGTGGGGAAGACGGATATCGGTCAGCAGAAGATCGAACTCGGCGCCGCCTTCCAATGACGAGATTGCCTCCGGCCCGTCGGCGGCCACCGTGACGCGGTAGCCGAGGCGCTCGAGCGAATCCGCCGCGATCCAGCGCATGTCCGGGTCATCCTCCACCACGAGAATCCGCTCCGCGCCCTTCGCGACCTCGCGCGGCAGGAGCGCGTCGTTCTCAACGGCGGCGGCATCATCGAGTCTCGGCAGATAGATTACCACAGTGGTGCCCTCCCCCACGGCGCTCGACAGGGACACGCCGCCGCCGGACTGACGCGCGAAACCGTAGACCATGCTGAGGCCGAGCCCCGTGCCCTCGCCCACATCCTTGGTGGTGAAGAACGGCTCGAAGGCGTGGGCGGCAACCTCCTTGGGCATGCCCACGCCGTTGTCCGCGATGGCAATGGAGACATAGTCGCCAGGCGCCAGGCCCAGGTCTCTGGCGGCGGACGGGTCGGTGACGTCCACGTTGCGGGTGGTGATGGACAAGGTTCCGCCGTCCGGCATGGCGTCACGCGCGTTCAACGCCAGATTGAGAATCGCGTTCTCGAGCAGCGGCCGGTCGACAGGGCAGCGCCACAGCGCGGGATCATGCTCGATCGTCAGGGCAATGGATTCACCCAACGCGCGCCGAAGCAGCACGGTGAATTCCGACAGGTCCGAATTCAGCTGCATCGGCTCCTGCTTCAACGGCTGCGCCCGCGAGAATGCAAGCAACTGGCGGGTGAGAGCCGCGCCGCGCTCGCATACCCGCGCAATGGCCTGCAGGAAACCCGCCCGCTCGGATTCATTCAGGCCGGGCTCCTCCAGCAGCAGTTCGACATTGCCCAGGATCACGCCGAGCAGATTGTTGAAGTCATGCGCCACGCCGCCCGTCAGCTGGCCGAGCGCTTCCATCTTCTGCGACTGGCGCAACTGTTCTTCCAACGCCCGCCGCTCGGTGACATCAATACCCAGCGAGAAGAATCCGTCGACAGTGCCGTCGCTCCGCTTGTGCGGGACGAAACGGAGCTCGACATGGCGTTCCTTGCCGTCCGGATATGTGAGGACCTCGGAAAAGGCCTGTATTTCCCCCCGAAACACGGCGTCCCAGCGCGGCTGCAGCCGGCTGGTCGTGTCCTTGTCCAGCATCTCGACAATGCTCTTTCCCAGGATGTCTTCGGGAGCCGTGCCGTACCAGCTTCCGGCTTCCTTGTTGGAGAAACGGAAGCGCATCGATTTGTCGACGTACATGACGAGTGCGGGCAGGGAGTCCGCCACCAGGCGCAACTGCCGTTCGCTGTCGCGGAGGGCCTCTGCCGCCCGGCGCTGCGCGGTGATGTCGCGCGCGATCCCCTCCACGCCGATGAACCCACCGTCGTCGCCGCGGATCATCCGGGCGGAGGTCGACACCCACACGAAGCTTCCGTCCTTGCGCCGAAGTTTCTCCTCGTATCCCTGGATCAGACCGCCCGTCTCGCGGAAGGTCGCCAGGAACCGCTCATGCCCGGCGGGCTCGGCATAGAGATCGGCTATGTGCCTGCCGATCACCTCCGGCGTGGCATAGCCGAGCAGCGATTCAGCCGAGGGCGACATCATGACGATGCGCCCGTCCACATCCGTGCGGTAGTAGGTGTCCACCATGTCCTCGAGGATCGCCCGATAGCGTCGCTCGCTGGCCTCCACTTCCTCGCGGCCCGTCTGCACGGCGTCCTGGGTGAGTTTCAGCCGCCCGCGCAGATCGTTGAACGCGGACACCAGCATATCCAGCTCATCGCCGCGATCCGGCGGATTGGGCTTGCGTTCGAGACGCATCGGCGGCCCCATATCCCCGGGATCCAGCGCCTTGAGGTGGGCGGCGATCCCGTGCACGTGCCGGGTCATCAGCTGATAGAAGATGACGAACATGAAAATCGCGATCAGCAGCGTCTGGACAAGGGTCCAGATCAGGATCGCGCGCGCCTGGACGAGCAGGCG
>JBFHII010000454.1:0-2839 GCA_041596535.1 Breoghania sp.
CCCCCCAGCCAAAAGGCCGTCGACTGGCCACGATCCTTGCGCCTCGCCAAACGCCTTACCAAGCAGCGCGCGGTGTTCTGCCGATTGTCATTCATGCATGCAATGGGCGGCAATGGGCGGCGCCCACCGGCGGGGTTTGCGTGATTGCGCCGGTCCGGCCGGAAGGCTATAACCACCGGCCAGCCTCGCGGCATTTCGCCGCGGTGCGCAACGGAGCATGCCTGAATGGTGCCTGACGTCGTGAAGCGCAACAATGTGGTTCAATCCGGAGCAGGCGACCGCGTCATGGTGTTCTCGCACGGGTTCGGCTGCGACCAGAACATGTGGCGTTTCGTGGCGCCTGCCTTCGAGGCGGATTTCCGCACGGTGCTGTTCGATCACGTCGGCGCCGGGGGCTCCGACCTGACCGCCTACGATCGGGACAAATACGCCGACCTGTCCGGCTATGCGGATGATGTGATCGAGATCTGCCAGGCGCTCGGGCTGAAGGACGTGGTCTTCGTCGGCCATTCGGTCAGCGCCATGATCGGCGTGCTGGCGGCGATCAGGCAGCCGGAGCTGTTCGAGAGCCTGGTGCTTGTCGGCCCGTCGCCGCGCTACATCGACGACGACGGCTACAGGGGCGGCTTTTCCGCGGCGCAGATCGAGGAGCTGCTGGCGTTCCTCGATGACAACCACATGGGCTGGTCGGCGGCGATGGGGCCGGTGATCATGGGCAACGCCGATCGTCCGGAACTGGCGGAGGAACTGACCAACAGCTTCTGCCGCACCGATCCGGCCATCGCCAAGGCCTTCGCCCGGGTGACCTTCATGTCCGACAACCGTGACGATCTCGCCCGGCTGCAGACGCGCGCGCTGATCCTGCAATGCCAGGAAGACGTCATCGCCAGCCCGTGGATTGGTGAATACGTGCACCGCCACATCGCCAACAGCACGTTGACTGTTCTGGATGCGACGGGGCATTGCCCCAATCTCAGCGCGCCGCGCGAAGTCATTGCCGCGATCCGTGCCTTTGTCTGACACCAGCGCGCAAAAGGTGCCGGCCATGCCCGCCGAGGATCTGGAGGATCTCTACGAGAACGCTCCGTGCGGCTACGTGTCGATGCGGCACGACGGCCGTATCGTCAAGGTCAACGCCACGCTGCTGGATTGGCTGGAGATGCCGCGAGACGCCGTGCTCGGGAAATATTTCCATGAGTTTCTCAACGTTCCGGGGCGGATCTTCTACGAAACCCATTTCGCCCCGCTGCTGCGCATGCAGGGCTTCTTCCACGAAGTGGCGCTTGATCTCGTGTCACGCTCGGACCGGCGCCTGCCGGTGCTCGCCAACGCGGTCGAGCGCCGCGATCCCGACGGCGAACTGCTGTTCACCCGCGTGACGCTGTTCCAGGCGGCGGAGCGGCGGCGCTACGAGCATGAGCTGGTGGAGGCGCGGGCGCTTGCCGAAAAGCACAAGGAAGCGCTCGCCGAGGCGAACGCGGCTCTTGCGGCGCTGGCGGAGCGGGCCGTGAAGGAAAAGGGCCAGGCCGAGCGTGGCCTGCTGAGCGAGCGCGAAACGGCGCGGCTGCGCGAACAGTTCATCGCCATCCTCGGTCACGACCTGCGCAATCCGCTGGCGTCCGTCGACAGCGGGCTGAAGCTGCTGCTGCGCGAGCCGCAGACGGACAAGGCGAAATCCGTGATCGCGCTGATGGACGCCAGCGTCGCGCGCATGAACGGCCTGATCAGCGATCTGCTGGACCTGGCCCGCAGCCGGCTTGGCGACGGCATTGCGGTTACTTTGCAGCAGGCCGAGCTGGAACCGCTGGTGCACCAGGTTCTGGAGGAGCTGCGCGCCGGCTGGCCGGACCGCACGATCGAGGCGCGCATGGTGGCGCTGCCGCAGGTGCAGTGCGACCCGACGCGCATCTGCCAGCTGGTTTCCAACCTGCTCGGCAACGCCCTGTCGCACGGCGCCGACGGCGAGCCGGTCGTCCTGGATGTCTCCGTCGCGGACGGCTGGCTGACGCTCGCGGTCACCAATGCCGGCACGCCGATCCCGCAGTCGGTGATGGAGCATCTGTTCAAGCCGTTCTTCCGCGGCAAGTCGCGCGGCAATCGCGAGGGCCTGGGGCTCGGCCTGTATATCTGCCACGAGATCGCCAAGGCGCACGGCGGCACGCTCACCGCCGCCTGCGGCAAGCGCGACATCACCTTCACCTTCCGCATGCCGCTGACCCAGGCCGGCGATCCGTAACCCGGCCCGGCGCCCCACCGGCCTCGCGTCCGTCGCTCAACCTGCCCTGCTCATCGCCGGCATCGTCAGCTGCGCGGTGGGTAATTCCCTCTCGCATGGGGAGAGCGGGCAGGGCGAGGGGATGCAAGGCCCGAGAAACACAGGGAAATCTCCACCCCTCACCCGGGCGCAAGCGCCCGACCTCTCCCTGAGGGAGAGGTTGCCGGTGCGTATCGCACGCACGGGTGTCATCCCCGACTTGATCGGGGATCCAGTAACCACAGGCCGCTCGTTCCGCGCATCGAAGCCAGCCACACGGGTTACTGGATACCCGACCCGGGCTTCGCCCTCTCGGGCATGACACGGTGTTTGGGGTGATTTCCGAGAGAATTTGGGGTGATTCCGAGAGAATGATTGAATTCGGAGCGTTTTCGACGATGCAATCTTGCCCCACGGTGTCATCCCGTGCGCGGTGCAGCGCGAAGCGGTGCTCCGCAGACACGGGACCCACGCCGTGATGGTGCCGCGCGGGCGTTTGTATCGTTTGAATGCGTCCCGCGTCCCTGGCCGGCAGGGGCTTTCGGCCGACCCTGCATTCTCGGCGTCATGCCCCGGCGCAGTCCG
>JBFHII010000455.1:0-2817 GCA_041596535.1 Breoghania sp.
GCCGGTGGCACTGGGCGCGATCACCGCGTCGTAGTCCTGGAAGAACAGGGCAAAGAAGTCCTGCGCCGCGCGCATGGTTCCCAGCGCGTCTTCATACTGGGCCGCGCTGATGCCGCGCCCGCGTTCAACCACCGGCTGAAGCGAGGCGCTGACCTGGTCCCAGTGCCTCTCGAACGTGTCCGCCAGGTGATGGCAGATCTCGTACTCGTGGATGACGCGCTGGACCTCAACGAGTCCGGCGAAGGCGGGCGGCGAGGCAACGCGTTCGACGCGCGCTCCCAGTGCCTCGGCCACCTCGTTGAGGCCGTCCGCTCCGTCCGCGTCGAGCCGGTCGGCGAAGGGAAGGTCGAACAGGGCGAGCGCCGGTTCCACCGGCACCTCCGCCTCGCAGCCTTTCAGCATGTGTGGCCGGGGGCGGGGGTAGCTCAGCGTGTCACGCTGATCGTAGCCGGCGATGGCATCCGCGAGCAGGGCCACATCGGCGAGCGTGCGCCCGAAGACGCCGACCTGATCCAGCGATTCCGAGGTCTGCAGCAGGCCGCTGCGCGAGATCACGCCACGGGTCGGCTTGAAACCGTAAACGCCGCAGAAGGAGGCGGGACGAATGACGGAGCCATTGGTCTGCGTGCCGATCGCCAGCGGCACGTGGAAGGCGGCAACCGCCGCCGCCGACCCGCTGGAGGAGCCGCCGGGCGTGTGCTCCGTGTTGTGCGGGTTGCGGGTTTGCGCCGGATGCAGGAAGGCCAGTTCTGTGGTCACCGTCTTGCCGAGGATCACGGCGCCGGCATCGCGAAGCCGCTCCACGAGCGCCGCATCCGCGTCCGGCTTGCGGCCGGCGAAGATGGGCGTGCCGCGTTCGGTCGGATAATCGACGGTGTCGATGATGTCCTTCAAGCCGACGGGCACGCCGTGCAGCGTTCCCATCGGCCGGCCGGCGCGACGGATTTCGTCCATCTCCCGCGCCTGCGCCAGGGCGCGCTCGGGATCGAGCTGCGCCCAGGCCTTGATCTGTCCATCGGTCTCCGCGATGCGGGCAAGGCATGCTTTCACGAGGGCTTCCGAGGTGAGGAGGCCGTCCCGGATCTTCCGGGCGGCCTCCGTTGCCGATAGTGCATTCGGCATGTGCGTGTCCGGTGTGTTTTTCATGTCGATCAAGGAACATAGACACCGAAGAGGTAGTCAGGGAACCACAGCGCGATGGCCGGGAATTGGTACATCAGCACCATCGACAGGATGACGATCGCCAGATACGGCAGGATGCCCTTGAAGATCTCGATCAGCTCGATCTGCTTCTTCAGCACGCCCTTCAGATAATAGGCCGACATCGCCATGGGCGGGGTCAGGAACGAGGTCTGAAGGTTCAGCGCGACCAGCATGGCGAAGAAGTAGGGGTTGATCCCGAATGTATCGAGCATCGGGAGGAAGATCGGCACGAAGATGATCAGGATTTCCGACCATTCCAGCGGCCAGCCGAGGATGAAGATGATCAGCTGCGCCATGATCAGGAACTGCCACGGCTCCAGATCCATGCCGACGACCCAGTCCGAAATCAGGTCATGTCCGCCCAGATAGGAGAACACCGAGGCGAAGGTCCACGAGCCGACGAACAGCCAGCAGACCATCGCCGTGGCCTTGGCGGTGAGAAACACGCTTTCCGTGAGCTTCCGCCAGACGGCCCTGTAGGCGTAGCGCAGACACGAGAGCCAGAGCCCGAAGAGAGCCCCCAGAATGGGGATGGCGATCATCTGCCAGGTCTCCGGATTGGAGACGTTGAAGAAGAAGATCGCGGAGGCGACGATCGCCACGCCGACCATCGTGGGATCCTTCAGCGTCACGCTCCTGCTGAGGACGAGCTCCAGCGGTCCCAGATAAAGTGTCGCCAGGAAGAGCCCGCCGAGCGCGCCCATCGCGGCGGCTTCTGCCGGCGTTGCCAGTCCGCCCAGGATCGACCCCAGCACCAGCATGATCAGCACCGTCAGCGGCACGAACGAGACCAGCAGGTCGAAATAGATCTTGGTCACCGGCGGCACCTCCTCGGCACGCGGCTTCGGTGCGATCGAGGGACTGATGGTGGCGCGGATGATGACGTAGACGATGTAGAGGCCGGCAAGCATCAGCCCGGGAAAGACCGCCGCCGCATAGAGCCGCAGCGGCGACAGATCGGCGATGGCCGCATAGACGATCAGCATGATCGACGGCGGGATGAGGATGCCGAGCGTGCCGCCGGCGCAGATCACGCCCGATGCGAAGCTCTTGTTGTAATTGGCATTGGCCATGGCCGGAAAGGCGAGCAGACCCATCAGGGTGACCACCGCGCCGACGATGCCCGAAGCGGTGGAGAACACCGCGCAGGTGAGCAGCGCCGCGATCGCCAGCGATCCCGGCAGGTTGCGGGCGGCCATGTACAGTGAATAGAACAGCCGGTCGACGATGTTGGCGCGTTCCACCACGTAGCCCATGAACAGGAACAATGGAACGGCGACAAGCGTGTCGTTCTCCATCACCGAATAGGTGTTCTGGTTCAGCAGGTAGAAGATGTTGTTGTTGAATATGTCGGAAAAGGTTTCCACGCCGCCCTGGTAGTAGGCGTAGTAACCGAAGCCGACGCCCATGGCGATCAGCGTGAAGGCGATCGGGAAGCCGAGCAGCACCAGCACGATAAACAGGCACAGCATGAAAATGGCGACTTCAGGATTTGTCATCGTCGTGTCTCGTTGTTGCGTTGCTGTGAATGTTCAGCCGATGATTTTGGGAATGTCGGAGTCCGCGAGCAGATCCTCGGTCTCCCTGACGTCGTCCAGACGGTTCATCCAGACA
>JBFHII010000456.1:0-2814 GCA_041596535.1 Breoghania sp.
GCGGGGATGAAGGCGTTGCCGAACAGGGACTCGAGCCGCGCCTTGCCCCGGCGCAATTCGTCGATGGCTTCCGCCGGATCGCGGCGGGAGCCGAATTCGGCCGCCTTTTCTCCCAGGTCCTTGCGCTGGTGATTCTTGTGCCGCCAGCCGTGCAGCAGCACCTTGGCGTAGGGTTCGTCGCGCAGCCGCTCGGCCAGCGCCTCGGTCGCCGGCTCGGGGATCACCGCGAGACCGACCTCCACCTTGTAGGCGTTGGCGATGCCCAGCAGCCGGTCGAGCGCCGGGGACGGCTCGATCGCATCGTCATCGCGCCACCAGAAGCGCACCTGCTCGCCGCGTTCGGCAAACCAGTCGAGATGCGCGGTCAGCGCCGCGCGAAAGACGTCGAGGTCCCGTGTGCTCATTGGCTGTCCTTCCAGGGGCTGTCCCTCCAGGCCTGCAGCAGGATGTTCGCGCTGCGCGCCGCGCCGTCCATCTGTGCCCGGTGGCCCGATCGCGCGGTACCGCGCGGCAGGGCCATTGCTTCGTCAACGGCGTGGGCGAGGCTTTGCGGCGTCAGGGTGCTTTCGTCGGCGACGGTGGCAAGGCCGCGCCGGGCCAGCGCCTGGGCGCGGTGGCTCTGTTCGGTCTCCAGAACCTGCGCGAAGGGAATGAACACGGCGGGCACCCCGGCGGCGAGCACGTCGAGCGCGGTGTTGTAGCCGGCCTGGCTGACCGACAGCCGCGCGCGCTCCAGCAGTGCGGGGAAATCCGGCCGCGCGCGTTCGGCGATGATGCCGCCGGGGAGGTCCGCGCGCAGGGCCGCGAAGCGATCCTCGGGCACGTCGTGCCCCACCAGCAGTCGCCAGGTCAGCGTGTTGGCGGTGCGGCTGAGGGCACGCGCCCGTACCGCCGTGTCCAGCAGCTGCGCGCCGACGGCACCGCCGCCGCAGGACACGATCACCTCGTTGTCGCCGTCGCCCGGCGGGGGATCGGCGCGCCGGCCCGTGTGCACGAAGCCGGTGTAGCGCAACAGGTGCTCAACACGGTCGGTGAAGGGAAAGCTGTCATCCAGCCGCACGTAGTCGGGATCGGAGTGCACGAGCACCAGATCGTAGAAGCGGTTGGCGATCTCCGCCATCTTCTCTTCCTTGCGCGGGTCCGGCTTGCGCACGAGGATATCCCTGATGGAAGAGGCGATCAGTGGCGGCGCCTCCCGGGCGCGGGCCGCTTCCAGCAGCGGCAGCATCTCGAAGGCGAACTTGCGCCGGCCGAAGGGATAGGTTTCGGTCAGCAGGATGTCGGGGCGGACGGCGCGAAACGCGTCCAGCAACAGCGCGCGGCGGTTCTCGCGCCAGGCATCGTCGATGACCGCGCCGGGGTCATCGAGGAATTCCTTGAAATGGGCGTCGCGGGTGCGTACGGGCGGCAGGCAGACAACGTCCAGTCCGCGGGCATCGAGGGTCGGCGGCACGGTGTTGCCGGACACCAGCGTCACGGAGACGCCGAGATCGACCAGCGCGCGTCCGATGGCGGCGGCGCGGACCACGTGTCCGGTGCCAAGCAGATGCTGGACGTGGATGAGTGCTTTGGGGCTTGTCACGAGCCGGAGATCCGTTGGTTTTGGCGTTTTGCATGTCGGGCCGCGGCGGCTTGCACGAAGCGGTCGAGCGCCGGCACGGCGGCGGCGATGTCGTGGTGGTCGCGCACGTGGACGCGCGCCGCCCGGCCCATGTTCTCGAGCATGTCGCTGCCTTCGATCGCCTGTCGCAGGGCGTGCGCGAAGGCGCCGGTGTCTTCCACGGGAACCAGCCAGCCGGTTTCCCCGTCGCGCATGATGTCGGGCACGCCGCCGGTGCTGCCCGCGATGACCGGCAGGCCCGCCGCCTGAGCTTCGAGAAATACAAGGCCGAAGGCCTCGCGGATCGCCGGCCAGACAAAGAGATCGGCCTCGGAGTAGGGCCGCGGCATGTCCTCGGGCGCAAGCCGTCCGAGCCAGGTGATGCGCTCGCCGGGGAACAGCGCCAGAACTTCGTCGCGCATCGGGCCGTCGCCGATCAGCGTCAGGTGCCAGTCGAGATCTGCAACCTGATCGAGGGCGGCGGCCAGCAGCCGGTGCGAGCGCATCTTGTCGCCGTCGCGCATCATCGCCACGGCGAGCAGGCGGACCGGCGCGCCGGTGGCGCGGGGAACCCTGGGCTGGACGAAGGGGCTTGCGTCGATGAACGGCGGCAGGATGCGCAGCGCCTCGGCCGGAACGATGGGTTCGAGGCCTTCCGCGTCCGCCGCATGCATCGCCGCCACCGCGTCGGCGCGGATGAGCGCCGCATCGGCCGCGGCGAAACCGTGTTCCCAGGGGCCACTCTTGCGTTTCATCGCGCGGCTGGCCTCGATCACCGCATAGGGAATGTCGAGAGTGTCGGCTATGGCGGGGCCGATCCAGTCCGGCGCCTTGTGATAAAGATGATAGGTCAGCCAGGCGTCCGGGCGCGGAACCGTGCCGCTTCGGAAGGCTTCGATCAGCCGGTTCGCTTCCGACTGTGCCGCACGCTCGAGATCCTTCTGCGCCGCCACGCCGCCGTCGCGGCTCCAGCTCCGAAAGCGGCTCGGCTGCACGACCGTGCGGCCACCACTTTGCAGCGCCTGCACGATCAAGCGGCCTATCTGGCGGTCGCCGGAGGGCACCGGGTCATCGAGCGGTTTCATCGGCGCATAGACCGCGATGGTCTGTGGAACGCTGGTCACGCCGCTGCTATCCCCAGAAGCAGCCGGAAGCGCTCGGCCAGCCGGGCGATGCCGGGGGCCGAGGAGAATTTCGCGCGCACGTGTTCGGCC
>JBFHII010000457.1:0-2812 GCA_041596535.1 Breoghania sp.
ATGTTGGGATATGCCGGATTGCGCTGGTGCTTGTCGACGATGACGAAGCCGCGCGGATTGACCAGGCCGTCGATGCCGCTCACTGCCGGGATGCCGCGGAAGGCCGGCAGCATCATCGAGTAGTTGAACGGCAGTTCGTGCGTCTTCTTCGGTGTGCCGTCGTCATTGTGCTCGGTGACGGTCATGGTGCCGTCCTCGACCTTGTCGACCTTGGCGTTGGTGATCCAGCGGATGTGCCGCTCGCGCATCTCGCTTTCCAGCAGGCCCTTGGTGTCGCCGACGCCGCCCAGGCCGAGGTGGCCGATATAGGGTTCCGCGGTGACGAAGGTCATCGGCACCCTGTCGCGGATCTTCCGGCGGCGCAGGTCGGTGTCCACGATCATGGCGAATTCATAGGCCGGTCCGTAGCATGAGGCGCCCTGCACGGCGCCGACGACCACCGGTCCCGGGTCGCCGCAGAAGGCTTCCCACGTGGCGGAGCCGGCGTCGGCATGGTCCACGTCGCAGACCGATTGGGTGAAACCATCCGGACCCAGGCCCTCGATCTCGTCGAACGCCAGTTCGGGACCGGTGGCAATCACAAGATAATCGTAGGAAATCCGCTCGTCATTGGACAGCGCCACCGTGTTGTCCTCCGGCATGACCTTTTCCGCAGAGGCATGAATGAACTCGACGCCGTGGCGCGGCAGGGTGCTGGCCAGGTCGACGGTGATGTCGGCCTTGGTGCGCCACTTGACGGCGACCCAGGGGTTGGACGGGGTGAACTGGAAATACGGCGCCTTGGACACCACGGTGACCTTGTGCGCCTTGCCAAGGGCCTCGCGGATTTCATAGGCAGCCGAAACGCCGGCAATGCCGCCGCCGAGAATGACGATATGAGCCATGATCGTGTCTCCTGATGCCTTGCGGCACTGCGTGTTGCGTGTCTTCCCCCGCAGGGAGCCGGGTGGCTTGCCCCGCGTGTCCCGGCCATCGCCCTGCACCATCGGTCCCCTCGTGGACGGGCCCGCTTATGGACCCATGCAACGCGGACGTTCAGGCAATGTCATTGCGATGGCTCAAAGACTGTGTTCTTATATTCGTATATAAGCATAAGATAACTTTTTGGAGGAACGCAATGCGACAAATGGCAAGGCTCCCCGTTGCGGCGCTGCTGATCGCAATGACCGGCGCGGCCCCCGCGGCGATGGCCGAGGACGGGCTCAAGATGATCGGCGATACGCGCTCGGTCACGGTGCAGACCGATGACGGACCCGTCGAGATCACCCGGACGCGCAACGACATGATGCTGATCGGCGGGGTGCTGCAGCCGATCGTGCCGGTGCCGGGCGTGGTGCCGGTCGGCGAGGTGGAGGTGCTGGAGGCGCTGACCGATGACAGCTTCCGCGTCGTCGACATGCGCACGGTGGACTGGCGGGTGAAGTCGACGATCCCCGGCTCCATGCACATTCCCTACACCGAGGTGGCGCAGCGGCTCGACGAGCTCGGGTGCGCACAAGACGGCGAGACATGGGACTGCGCCGAGGCGCTCAAGGTCGTTGCCTTCTGCAACGGTCCCGCGTGCCCGCAAAGCCCCCAGGCCATCAAGGCGATGGTGCGCGAGGGCTATCCGCCGCAGAAGATCTACTACTATCGCGGTGGCATGCAGGACTGGACCGTGCTCGGTCTGACCACGGTGGAGAACCTGTTCTAGGGCCTGGCCGCCGGCCGGCGACATCCGCCGGGACCGGCATCCCGGTCCAGCATGGCGGCGGGATGTTCGGGCTTGTATCTACAATATTCGTATATTATAAAATACGAATATACAAAGGCGATGCCGGACAGCGCATCGACGCGCGCGCCGCTTGCGTGGCGCGCGACCTACCGATTTTCAGCTTTTCAGGGAGCAGACCCCGATGACCCCCCGTCCACGTCCATTCTGGCCGCCGCTGGTCGCAGGCCTCGCGCTCGGCGCGGCCCTGCTGATGACGTTTCTGATCACCGGGCACGGGCTCGGCGCATCCGGTTTCATCACCCGGCTGGGCGTTCAGCTCAGCGCCTGGCTGGCGCCCGAGGCGACGGCGTCCAACTCCTATTTCGGGCCGTTCCTCGCCGCCGGCGCGCCGCTCGCGTCGTGGATCACCTGGGAGGTGATCGGCGTGATGATCGGCGCCTATGTCGGCAGCCGCAGCGCCGGGCGCTCGCGCGTGCAGATCGAGCGTGGGCCGCAGGTCTCGCGCTCCGCACGGCTGGCCTATGCCCTGGGCGGCGGCGTGCTGGTGGGCTTTGGCGCCCGTCTGGCGCGCGGCTGCACCAGCGGGCTGGGCCTTTCCGGCGGCGCGACGCTGGCGGTCGCGGGCTTCGTCTTCCTGGCCGGCTTCTTCATTGCCGGCTTCCTCGTCAGCATGCTTGCACGGAGGGTCTGGCAATGAGCTTTCCCCTGTATGACGCCGGCCTTGCCGGAGGACTGCTGTCCGGAATCCTGTTCGGCTACGTGCTGGAGGCCGCCGGTTTCGGCAGCGCCCGCAAGCTGACGGGGCAGTTTTCGCTGAAGGACTTCGCGGTCTTCAAGGTGATGTTCACCGCCGTCCTGGTGGCTGCCATCGGCCTCTACCTGCTGCGCAGCGGCGGCGTGATCGCCGACAATTCGGTCTTCGTGCCGACCCTGTTCTTCTGGGCGATCGCCGCCGGCGGCCTGCTGATCGGCGCGGGTTTCGCGCTCGGTGGCTATTGCCCCGGCACCTCGCTGGTCGGGCTTGCGTCGGGCCGGCTCGATGCGCTGGTCTTCATCGCGGGCATGATCCTGGGCACCACGGCCTTCGCCTATCTGTTC